>JAKSRZ010000017.1 GCA_024403375.1 Lachnospiraceae bacterium | reverse complement strand
GCCATACCGGCTGCCCATAATGTTTCATTAACAATCAGAGGGGCGGAAAGGACAAGAACTCTCCACATGAGCTTTGCAGGAATATGGAAATGTGCATAAACCTTATTTGTAAACTCTGTCTTATCTCTATGTCTGTGTGACCAGGTGATTACGATTATCATCTGCACAAATCGTGATATGACAGTGGCTAATGCGGCACCGGCAGCTCCCATAACCGGGAAGCCGAGATTTCCGAATATGAGAATCCAGTTGAGAATCAGATTTACAAATACGGCTATCGAACTGGCAATCATAGGAAGACGGGTCTCACCGCACTCACGAAGAGTTGATGAATAGCACATTTCAATCATCATGGGGAGAAGCCCGAAAAGTGTTATGGTCAGGTATTCCTTGGCAAGGGTGAGGGTAAGCTCAAGGTCACCCTCCATGTCGGACTGGTGAAGATAAAGTCCGATAAGCTGATCGTCAAAACATATAAAAATGACCAATGCGATAGTCAGAAGCACGGCACCTGATATGAGTTTGAACCTGAAGGTGTCACGGACGCCTTCATTGTTTTTCTGCCCATAGAACTGAGCAGTGAGTATTCCGGCTCCGCCAAAGGCTCCGAAGAAGCAAAGCATCATTACGAAAACCAGCTGGTTGACTATGGATACACCGCTCATGGCTTCCGTACCTACGCGGCCCACCATGATGTTGTCAAGCATACTTACGAAACTACTGACACCATTCTGGATTATTATGGGAAAGGCGACGGAAAGTACATATTTATAGAATTTTTTATCACCTATCAGTTTCATAACTGATCTCCTTAGTTGTTACGATAATATTCCGCAAGCAAGTCTCTTGCGAAGGTCGTTTTGTCATATTCCTCTACTACGGTAAGATTGTTTGGTGCATATTGGGAGGTGTAAGTGTCTGTTACAAGATAATATGTACCATTGGGATTAAGGTTATCGAGAACGCTCTGACCATAATCACCATATGTGATGAAATAGTTATCATTCCGTGTTGCGAAGAAGTTATTGTTAAGATGTATTCCGGTGGTGGAACAAAGAACAATTTCGTTGTCAAAAGGGAACAGGGACTGAAGCTGCTCGTAGGTGACATCTCCCGCAGGCAGATAATAGGGCGTTCTGCATGAGAAAAATCCTCCCGCAAGGGCTATGTCATACTTATCGCCCCAGTGCTCCATGGCCAGATCAAAATAAAGGTCTGCGCAAAGCTGACGAAGGTCATCGGAATCCATTCGCTTATCGTTATGTCCTATTACTTTTGTCAAATCACCAATCTGGTCTGCGTATTTGTCTAAAAGATTTTCCACCAGCTTTGACGGAGGATTGGATATGATAGTACTTCTTACAATATGCTCAGCCTCAGTGACTGTAAGTTTTCCGCTTTCATCCGGAGCAACATGAACGTGAGCAATTCCTGTGGAATTTTCGGCACCTGTCTGAATGTGATATACACCATAGCGGTCGGTCATCACGTAGCTACGATGTGTGTGTGCCTCAAAGCTCAGATCAATATAGCCCTTGGACAATTCAATGTCATAGTAAGGTGAAAGGGCTGAAGAATCAATATGCTCGACACCGGATGAATTGCGTCCGTAGCCATCGTGTATGGAGTAAATGATGAAATCGGCACCGAGGGCACGAAGGTTTGTAGCCTCTTGCTTTACCAGGGCTGTAAGCTCGCTGCCTGTTACAAAATAAATGTCTTTGACCTTGTCACCGGATATGGAATCATAGCAATCACCGATGGCACCGATAATGCCGAAAGTTATGCCGTTCTGCTCAACAAGTACCGAGGAATCGCACCAGTCAACACGCTTTTTGGTGTCCTTGTCGAAAATGTTGATTGCAAGGAAAGGAAAGTCAGCCTTTTCGGAATTAGCCTTTGCAACAGAGGTTCCCCAGTCGAACTCATGGTTTCCCAAGGTCATTGAGGCAAAACCGACTTCGTTCATCCATTCTGTGATGATAGCACCCTTGGTCTGGTTGGATTCGCTGCTTCCTTGCCACATATCGCCGGAAGAGAGGACAAGAAAACCATCGGAAATCATCTGCTGAACCTGAAGATAAGTGGTGAGTTCATCAACACCGGGCTGGGTATTGGAATCCTTAAGCTTTCCGTGAAGATCATTTATGGCGAAAATGTCTGCTTCCCGAGTTTCGGTTACGGGGAGCGGTGCAGGCGTAGCAGTGGGGGAAGCCGTATTAGTCGGGGCAGGAGTTACAGTGGGAATAACAGTAGGAGTAACAACCGTGTCCGGTGTGGTCTTCTTTCCGCAGCCGAAGACAAACAGGCTTAAAATAATGATAAATGATGGTGCTAATATGTTTTTCAGAATACTTTTTTTCATTTTAAGACTCCGGATAAATAATTATGCCCAACATAATATAGCGTACATTAGAACTTATCAAGTGAATTGAACAAAACTCTTCATAAATCAGGAAAATATATTTTATATTTTTTTAATGGAACCATACCTGTCCCAATACTTGCATATTGAGTCTGAGACAGTTATTATTTACCATGGAGGCGGATATGAAATTTAAAAATCACGAAGGTATAAAGGAAAATATGATGTATAACGCAGCAGAAGAAAGATATAACTCAATGATTTACAATAAAACCGGAAACAGCGGTCTGAAGCTTCCTGCTGTATCTCTGGGATTGTGGCACAATTTTGGCGATACCGCAAACATGGAAAATATGGTCGCAATGTGCGAAACTGCCTTTGATGCGGGAATAACTCACTTTGACCTTGCGAATAACTATGGCCCGAAAGACGGAGCTGCAGAAGAGAACTTCGGAAGAATTCTTAAGAAGAGCCTGGGACGATACAGAGATGAAATGATTATTTCAACAAAAGCAGGATATTATATGTGGCCGGGTCCCTATGGCGACCACGGAAGCAGAAAATATCTTATAGCAAGCCTTGATCAGAGCCTACAGCGCATGGGACTTGATTATGTTGATATCTTTTATCATCATCGCCCTGACCCGGATACCCCGCTTGAAGAAACCTGCGGAGCACTTGACAGCATCGTGCGTTCGGGAAAGGCCCTTTATGTGGGGATATCCAACTACAATAAAGAACAGACGGAAGCTGCACAGAAACTGTTTAAGAAAATGGGAACCCCGTTTATCATTAATCAGAGCAGATACAATATTTTTGACAGAAGCATTGAAAAGAACGGACTTAAAGAATACGCAGCCAAAAACGGAGTGGGAATTATAACATTCTGCCCCCTGGCACAGGGGCTGCTTACAGGCAGATATTTGAACGGAATTCCTGAGGATTCGAGAGTAAAAACCGATGGAAGATTCCTTAAAGACAGCGACATAAATGAACGTAATATAGAGAGGGTAAGAGCTCTTAATGCAATTGCGGAAAAACGCGGACAGACTCTGGCACAGATGGCACTGGCGTGGATACTCAGGGACGGAGACATAACATCAGTGCTTATTGGGGCTTCAAAACCTTCACAGATTCAAGAAAATATAGATGCTATCAAGAATACTACATTTACTGACGAAGAGAGAAAACTTATAGACTGCATATAATTTATTCGAGGCGTTCAAATGGTGGATTCACGGTTGATAAGACAAAAAGAGAGTGAAGCAGTAAACATTGATTTTACGGGAGAAGAGTATAACTCTATCCTTGTTGCGGCCAAAATAGGCATATGGGCCATTGAAGTTATGGAAGGTAAGCCGGCCAAATTGTTCTGCAACGAAATTATGGAGGATCTTATAGGCGTTCCCCACGGAACGACTCCGGAAGCATGCTATGAGGCCCTTATGAAAGGCCTGCTACCTGAATCCAATGAAGACTTCAGGCGATATACCAGTGAAATCCTGGAAAAGGGAAGCTCGGAGATTACTTATAAATGGCATCATCCTGACGGACGATACATGAGCGTCAGATGTGTTGCGGTTCTTGACAGTAAATATGAGGGCGGCTACAGATCCCGAGGATACCATCAGGATATTACAACAACGGCAGACCTTGAAAAGAAATATGCAAAGCTTGTTCAGGAAGTTGAGCGTGACGGACAGACCGGCCTGTTCTGCAGATCTGCGGCAGAGGGACGAATCCGTGAGGCAGTACGAACAGACAATAACAGTTCTGCTCTTATGCTTATCGACGTTGACAATCTTAAGACTATTAACAACTATTACGGACGAAGCTGCGGAGACGAAGTAATCAATTGTGTGGTGGCAGCAATGAAGGAAGTGGGCGAAAAACGCCCCGATGATATAATCGGCCGCTTTTACGGAGACGGCTTCATTGTATTGATTGATAACGTATCTACGGTTGAAGAACTGGCCGATTGGACCGAAACATTCAGAAAACGTGTGTCAGGGTCACGACTTGGCCCTAAAAAGAACATTATTCCCACATTAAGTATCGGAATAGCTTTTTTTGAGGTTGGAGGCGGTTATGCTGACATGTACCGCCGAGCAGATATTGCACTGTACTTTGCAAAGGCTGACGGAAAAAATAATTTCAAAATATATACGGACGATATGAGACAATTCAAACTGAACGATCGTGTTAAGGAATTGGAGGAAACCAATTCCGCAATGCGTGAACAGCTTGAAATTGTGGGAGCCATGGCTAAAGTGTCCTTTAATACCTATTTGATGGACCTTAGGGCTAATACAATAAAGACACTCAAAAAGGATGACACTCTGATGACCAGGGTGTCAGAAACAGAGCCGCTTGATAAACAGCTGGAAATGATGATCAGCCGATTTGATGGTGTTCAGAGAGACAGACTGAATGAAATTTGCGGAACTCCGGCAAAGCTTAAGGCTCTCGTGAAAAACAGAGACATATTCCCCTTCGAATACCAGAACGAATCAGGAGAATGGGTTCGTGCTCACATTGTTGTGGTTAACCGTGAGAGTGACGGAAACGCAAGAATGCTTTTATGGAGCATGGAAAACATAAATCAGGAAAAAAGCCGTGAAATGGCAATCAGAAAAGCTGAGCAGGAAAGAATGTCCTTGTTAAAAACTCTTGCCAGCGTAGCACTTGTAATATACAGATGCGAGGTGCGTACGGACAGTGCGTTCCTTGTACACAAGGCAGTTGAGGCATCAGGAGTATGGCACGAGGAGACAAGTGTAAAACGCCTTGCTGATACTCTTACAAAGGAAATTGACGATCGATACGGTGCTAATCGAGACGAGGTAATTGAGTTCTGCAGCGAAGCAAGCATTAAGAGTCGTCTTGCTGACAATGAAATGATTTCCATTGATGTTCTAACAAAGAACTTTGGATGGCTCAGATTGAATGCGATAACTTGCCAGCGAAACGACAATGGTGTTGTAACAGAGTATCTTCTCATGTTACGAAAGGTAGATGACATTAAGCAGGCAGAACTTGACAAGGCACAGAACGAAGCCGAAAGAGCCATGGTCCTTTCAGGTATTTCCAACACCTTTAACTTTATGTATCGCTTTGACCTGAAGGAGGGTCTTGCGTACGAGATTACAGCCCCCGATTATCTGAGCGAGGCAATACCCAGTGTATGCACCTTTGACGAGGCCCGGGACATCTTTATAGACCTTGAGTGCGATGAGGAGAACCTGCCGATTCTGGAGGACTTTATCTCGCTGGAAAACATGGATGAAAAATTTTCCGAAAATGAGTATCTGACTATAGATGTAAAGCTGAAGAGATACGGATGGGCTCAGATTGCTCAGTCACCCCTTGCCTGGGAAAATGGTAAGGTTACTGAAATCCTTTGGATGGCGAGACACATAGGACGAGAGAAGGAACAGGAACTTGCTGCTGAACGAATGGAGCAGGAACGTACCACATTGTTCAAATCAATGTCAAATATGTTTTTTGCAATGTATCATCTTAATCTGCGTGATAACACTTGCGTGGAAATTAATCCTGTTACAGGTACATTCAGTTCGGACGTGAGAAGCCTGGAAGATACAATCAAGGCCTTTGAAAAAGCCTTCCTTACACCTGAAGTGGAAGAGGCGGATAAGGATTTCTGGGATGTAAGAAAACTACCTGAAAAACTGAGACGCACCGATGTTATTTCAAAAGAAGTACACACCGAACGGACAGGATGGGTTCGCTTCTTCATCCTCACCTTCAGACGTGATGAACAGGGTGAAGTAACAGAAATACTGTGGACATTTACAAACATTGACGATCAGAAAAAGCACGAGCTTGAAATGAACGCAGCTCTGGAAACTGCTTTGGAAGATGCAAGACAGGCCAACATGGCAAAGAGCAGATTCCTTTCGGCAATGAGCCACGATATCAGAACGCCTATGAATGCAGTAATGGGTATGATTGATATTGCAAAGCATCATGAGGATGACAGGGAAAAGGTTCATGAAAACCTGATTAAGATTGAGACAGCAGGCAGCCAGCTGCTTTCTCTTGTGAATGACATACTTGATATATCTGCCATTGAAAGCGGAAAGCTGGAGTTGAGGTTATCTGAATTCAGCATTTCCCAGCAGTTCAATCGAATCGAAACTATTTTCAGACCTCAGATTGAGCAGAGAAATATGAGTGGCGAGTTTGTCCTCAGGGACATTGATGAACCTTGGGTTATTGCTGATGAGACAAGAATCAATCAGATAACAACAAATCTCATGAGCAATGCTGTTAAGTATACCGGAGAAGGCGGAACGGTCCACTACGAGGTATACCAGAGCAAGGACGAAGATGGTCAGCTTTTCATGTATTTCATTGTAAAAGATACCGGTATCGGTATGAGTCAGGAATACATGGATCATATGTGGGAAACCTTCAGCAGAGCCACGGATACAAGAATTAACAAGATTCAGGGCGCAGGACTTGGGCTTTCAATTGTTAAGGATCTTGTAGATAAAATGGACGGAACAATAACTGTTGAGAGCCGAATTGACCATGGCACAACATTTACCGTTAAGATTCCGGTAACAGCCACGGAGCAGATGAAACATGAAGAAATAAGCCAAAACCCTTGTGATGAAGAAGTCTCCTACAGAGTGCTTGTGGCAGAAGATAATGACATGAACTGGGAAATCGCCTGCGAGCTGTTGGATATAAATGGTATTTCCGCTGTCAGAGCCGAGGACGGAAAAAAGTGCCTGGAGAAGTTTACTGAAGCTCCGGCAGGCACTTATGATTGTATTCTTATGGACATGCAGATGCCCGTCATGAACGGCTTGGATGCCACAGTGGCAATCCGTAACTCTGAGCATGAAGAGGCAAAGTCAATTCCTATTATTGCCATGACTGCAAATGCTTTTGCTGAAGACGTGCAGAGATGCGTCAAGGCAGGCATGAACGATCATCTCTCTAAGCCAATTGATATAACAAAAGTCATTGCAACTATAAGGAAGTATGCAAGGAAATAGTATAGCTTCCGTTCTCGTAGTCATAACCATCACCGGAATCCTCATAAAGCTGAAATTCAGCCGGCTTACCGGAAGAAAACTTAATAAACTCAATAGCCGACTGTGCGTTTGCATGGTCGGTTTTTTCTTTGTTTACGGGAATAAGGCTGCCATCTCTTACGAATACGGGGATTCTGTCTATAGGAGCATCAGCTAAAATCCACTGACCTCCCTTGTAAAATGTTCCGGAATAAAAATCAAACCAGTCATCACCTTCAGGAAGATATACTTTTCTGGTGAGTGAGGAGGTATGCACCTCAGCGTTTCCGGGACCATAGTAGAGTGGCTCGGTTACGGGACATACCATCAGGCTGTCACCGAAAAAGTACTGGTCGGCAATGTTGTGAACTTTTGTATCATCCGGATACTGAAAACTCAGCATTTTGATAAAGGAGGCATCGTCTTTCCATACTTTTGAAGCTGTTGAATAAATATAGGGCATCAGCTTATAGCGGAGTTCATTTGCTTTGACAAGAGCCTCATAAAAGCGATTGTCTTCGCCTTCAAATGTCCAAAGCTCACGGCGGACATCAGTTCCGTGGCTTCTCATCATGGGAAGAAAGGCTGCCCACTGATACATTCGAACATATAGCTCGGCATATCCCTTATCCTCGGCAGGGTTTTTGAAATCTCCGTTCCAATACCAGAAGTCACCCTTTTTTACAAAGAAAGCACCGGCATCAACAGTCCAATAGGGAATACCGGACGCAGAGAAGTTCAGGGCACCGGGAATCTGCTTTTTAAAGGTATTCCAGCTTGCGGCAATATCCCCTGACCACATGATGGTACCGTAACGCTGCTGTCCGGTGTAGGCACTTCTTGTAAGATTGCAAACGCGTTTTGAAGAGGTTTCACCACGTTGTCCCTCGTAAATAGAACGGGCATGGAAGAGGGGATAGGAATTTGTGTAATCCGCAGGAAGCACGTCGCTTAATGCTTTTACATATTCGTAATAGGTGGCGGACTCTTCAGGCTTGTTCCTGTGCACCCACTCCACCGTTATAGGCTCGGAAGAATCGCACCAGAAAGCATCGACACCCTTGGAGAAAAGCCCCCGTTTTACTTGATTCCAGTAGGTTTTTCTTGCCTTCTCCTTAAGAGGATTATAAAGATCGCTGGCGGGAAGAAGACAATTCTCCTTCTTCATTTCAGCGTTGTTATCGCACTCCTTGCACATATTCGGCCATATTGAAAGCATGAAATGTACATTAAGGTTGTGGAGATCATCTGTCATTTTCTGAGGGTCAGGGAAACGCTTTTCATCGAAGGACTTCTGACCCCACATACCATCAGGCCAGGACATCCAGTCCAGTACCAGACAATCGAGACCAATACCTCTACGACGATATTCCTTCGCAAGACCTATTATTTCATCGGCAGTTTCATAACGCTCCTGAGACTGAACGAAACCATATGCCCATTTGGGAAGCATAGTTGCCTTACCTGTAAGGACTCTGTAGCTGCTGACGATTTCATCAGGCTTTCCCGCCATAAAATAGAAGTCCATTTCCTTGTCGGCTTCGCTGTATAAGTAGGAGCCTGAGCCGTTATCGGAAAAAATCATTGTGGAATAGCTGTCATATAAAAGCCCGTAGCCCTTGGTGGAAACCAGGACGGGTACTGCTATTTTCATGTTTGCCTGATGGAGGTACAGCTTCTGACCACGAAGATTAAGTATGCCATCATCGTTCTGGCCCAGTCCGTAAAGGGCTTCGTCCTCAGTGAAATTCAGATGAAGGAAGGTGTGATAAAGCTTTTCTCCGGGAACCCGGACAGCCTCTCGGACAAATTCCTTTATACCATCTGCAGTTTGTATGCGTTCGGTTTCGATTTCATCATTTTCGGAAAGAATATATGACTGAAATTCATCAAGTATTTTACTGTCCCTTTCACGCTCTGATAAAAGGAGTTTCCCGTTACAATCGAAGTAGCTGTAGGAGGCAGTTTCTCTGTTGATTTTCAGAGTAATCTTTGCGGTGCAGAGAGCGATTTCGGAATCATTTTCTTTGCAGGAAAACTTGGTCACCTCGGGCCCGGGAGCGGCTTGCGGAAGGATTACGCCAGGCTTTACAACGTCGGAAAATGAATCCTTTTCCGTGTATGTAACTCGAATTATGTTTTCAGTCACAACAATAAGGCGGTGAGTGCCGACTTCGGAACGGCATAAAACGGTGTTTCCTTCAACTTGAACTTCTGAAATCTTTCTTGATTTGTAAGGGGATGGTGAAAGCATATTTGGCCTCCTGCTTGAACGATGTTATTAAGCTTGATGGTATATTACTTGCTGATAATCGTCAATATATTGCCACTTATTATTTTTATGTTGGTATACCAGAGTAAAATGTAGTATAATAGTCCACACTAAAATACTTTAATGAAAAGAGAAAGAATATGAAAAAAGAGATTACAATTTACAATGATGTAAAAGCCAATGTAACCCCCGGAATGACCGGACTTTACTTCGAAGATATAAACTATGCCGCTGATGGTGTACTTTATGGTGAAATGATTGAAAACAGAGAGTTTGAGTTCTTAAAGGTATCCGGAAAAAAGGGCGACTATTATGCGGAGCATGATGGCCTTTATGGCTGGAACTGCTGCGAACTTGGCGAAATGAAAATTGTAACAGGAAGCCCTGTGGCTGAGGAAAATCCTCATTACCTTCGCTTTACCGCCAAGGAAGCGGGAGCGGGCTTCACAAACAAGGCCTATGATGGTGTGTTCCTTAAGAAAGGGGCATCTGCAATACTTTCATTCTATGGAAGAAACGTTGGCAGGTTTGATAAGGTAACAGCAGCTTTTCTCTGCGATGGTCAGGTAAAGTGTGAAACTGAAATTGTGCTTCAGAAGCAGGAGCCTAAGGCTCTTTGCCCTTGGATTAAGTATTCGGTAAAAATGACAGCGACAGAGGACATAAAGAAGGCATTGCCTATGATTATGCTTCCTGCAGCGGGCGTAATGGAATTTGATTTCGTATCACTTATTCCCGAGGATGCAGTGGAAGGTATATTCAGAAAAGACCTTTTTGAGCTTCTTAAAGGAATTCAGCCCGGATTTATCAGATTCCCCGGTGGTTGCATTATTGAAGGAAACACTCTTTACAACAGATACCGCTTCAAAGATACATTAAAGCCTCTTGAGAACAGAAAGGCCAACTTCAACCGTTGGGCAGTTCACGGAAATGATTGGGATCCTGCAGACGGCAGCAGCCACGAAACAAGTATTTATAATCGCTACAACCAGACCTATGGAATCGGCTACTATGAATATTTCCTGCTTTGCGAAAAGCTTGGAGCAAAGCCTCTCCCGGTATTGAATGTGGGACTTGCCTGCCAGTATCAGTCCTATGAACTTGTGGAAATTGAAGACCCCAGATTCAACGAGTATGTACAGGATGCTCTTGATCTTATTGCGTTTGCAAACGAACCTGCTACAGGAAAGTGGGGTCAGGTACGTGCAAGCCTTGGCCATCCGGAGCCCTTCAATCTTGAGATGGTTGGTATCGGAAATGAGCAGTGGGAAACTGACAAGGTACGTTTCTTTGAGCGCTATAAGATATTCGAAAAGACAATACATGAGACATATCCTGCTATTAAGCTTATAGGCTCTGCAGGTCCGGATATTACTTCGGAAAAGTATACAATGGCATGGGATTTCCTCCGCAGCAACAGCAAGGACAGAGATGACTTTGTATACGCGGTTGATGAGCATTATTATGTTCGTCCCCAGTGGCTCCTTGATCATGTAAACTTCTATGACAATTATGATCGCAAGATAAAAGTATTCGCCGGCGAATATGCTGCACATCCTGAAGGCAGCGGCACATTCAACAACTACAAGGCAAATACACTTGAGGGTGCGCTTGCAGAAGCAGCATTCCTTACAGGCGTTGAAAGAAATGCGGATGTAGTTGTACTTGCAAGCTATGCACCGCTTTTTGCTCGAATTAATTATACTCAATGGTCACCGGATATGATCTGGTTTGATGCAGAGAATGCGTACGGAACTCCCAGCTACTACGTTCAGCTCATGTACTCACGCTACACAGGTTCTGAGGTGCTTGATACAAAGGGACAGCACGAGGCACTTTATTCTGATGGTATTTACTACAATCCTACAAGGGATGCAAAAACGGGTAAATACTATGTAAAGGTTGTCAATACCCGTGAGGAAGAAGTAACCTTGTGTCTTAAGGACGAAGCCGGAAACGCTAAGAAGGCATCTGAAATCGTAATCCTTGGCGGCAAGGAAAAGACTGCATTTAATTCCATTGAGAACATGGACAATGTAAAGGTTTCCTCATGTACAGAAGTGGGCGAGGAAATTAAACTTGCGCCTAATTCATTTAACGTTATCGTTTTCTAAGTCATGAAATCTTTTTCAATTAAAAACAACACTGATCTGACCCAGGGAAATATTGCAAAGGGTATAACAACCTTCTGCATACCTATTTTCCTGGGACAGCTTTTGCAACAACTATATAATCTGGCGGATGCATGGGTAATCGGTCATTTTGCCGAAAAAGAAGCCTTTGCCGCAGTAAGCTCGTCCGGATCCATTTCCTTCTTCATTGTGGGATTTTTCGGCGGCATTTCCGTAGGCGGAGGAGTTATTATCTCTAAGTACTTTGGTGCGGGAGATAAGAAAAAAGTAGAAGAAGCAATACATACAAACTTCCTCTTCGGAATCATTGCATCGGTTTTATGTACGGCCGTGGGCCTGGCAATTGTTCCGGGATTATTAAGACTTATGGATACACCGGAAGCGGTAATGCCTTTTTCACTGACATATCTCAGAATCATCTTTGGCGGTGTGGCAGCAAGCCTTATGTATAATATATGTATGGCAATCATGCGTGCCTTGGGAGACAGTCTGAATCCTCTTATTTACCTGCTTATTTCATCAGTCACAAACGTGATTCTGGACGTGCTGTGCGTAAAAACCTTTGGCATGGGCGTCAGCGGTGCAGCAGTGGCAACAGTGCTTTCACAGGCCTTTGCGGTGGCTCTTTGCATAGTAAAAATGTGCAGGATAAAGGATTACACAAGACTGGATTTCAGAAAGCTCAAGTGGAACGGTGCACTTATGAAGGAAGTGGCTGTTCAAGGTATTCCCACAGGAATTCAGAATTCGGTTATAAGCATAGGAAACATGACAATTCAGAAAAATGTCAATGCTTTCGGTGCTGACGCTATGTCAGGAATGGGGGCATACCTTAAACTGGAGGGCTTTGTTTTCCTGCCGATAAACTGCCTTTCAATGGCTCTTCCCACTTATATCGGGCAGAACCTGGGTGCAAGAAAATATGACAGAGCAAAAAAAGGTGCAGCCTTTGGTATATTAAGTGGAATGGCCCTTTCGGAAGTAGTGGGGCTTATGCTGTTCTTTGGTGCGGATTTTATCCTGCGATTCTTTATTGATGATGACGCCAGCATTGTGTATGGAGTCACTCATGCTACAACCACATCCCTGTTTTTCTGCCTGCTGGCTTTTTCACATTGTGCGGCCGGCGTAATGAGAGGATGCGGAAAGGCTATCGTTCCGATGGTAACGATGTTAGCCTTCTGGTGTGGCGTCAGAGTTACATATGTTACATTAGCCGTAAAAATCTGGCCTGTGTTCAGAACAATCAGCTGGGCATACCCGCTGACATGGAGCTGCAGTACAATCGTGTTCCTGATATTCCTGCTGTTCACCGACTGGACGCACGCTTTTGAAAAAGAAACAATCAGGAGGAAAAAATAATGGTTGCAAAAAGACCACCTATGGGCTGGAACAGCTGGGACTGCTTTGGTGCCGCTGTCAATGAGGCTCAGGTAAAAGAAAACGCAGAATACATTGCAAAGCATATGAAGGACTGCGGCTGGGAATATGTTGTAGTAGACATTGAGTGGTATCAGCCTTCTGCAGATTCTCATGAATATGAGCCCTTTTCGGAGCTTGTAATGGACGAGTATGGGCGCTTGTATCCTGCACCCAACAGATTCCCCAGCAGTGCGGACTATAAGGGCTTTAAGCCTCTGGCGGACTATATTCACGGGCTTGGCTTGAAGTTCGGTATTCATATTATGCGTGGTATGCCCCGTATGGCAGCTCACAAGGATCTTCCCATAAAGGATTCGGAATTCAGAGCAAAAAAAATTGCAAATCCTAATTCAATTTGTTTCTGGAATCCTGATATGTATGGCCTTAAGTGTACACAGGAGGAAGAAGGAGCCAGAGCATACTACAACAGCATTTTCAAACTCTATGCAGAGTGGGGCGTTGACTTTGTCAAGGTTGATGACATAGCTCGTGAGTACCCTCATTGCAGAAAAGAAATTGAACTTATACATGAAGCTTGTGTCAATTCTGGCAGAGATATAGTACTCAGCCTTTCTCCCGGACCTGCACCCTTAAAGGAAGCAGAGCACTTAAAGAAAAATGCCAATATGTGGCGTATAACCGACGATTTCTGGGATAAATGGGAACTTCTTCTGGAAATGTTCAAACGTGCGGAAGAATGGTGCACACACTCAGGCCCCGGACACTGGCCGGATGCGGATATGCTTCCGGTAGGAGCTCTTCGTCAGGATTATAACGGCAATGACTGGACACGCTTCACAGAGGACGAGCAGATTACAATGATGTCTCTTTGGTGCATGATGCGTGCACCGCTTATCGCCGGCGGACATATGCCTAAGAACGATGAGTTTACACTTAATTTGCTGACCAACAAGGATATTCTGGATATTGAGGTAAATACTCACTGCGGACATCAGCTTTACAGAACCGAAGAGGAGATTGCCTGGATTGCGCCTTGCAAGGACGGCAAGGCATGCTATGTAGCTCTTTTCAATATTTCGGATAAGAAGAGAAAAATGGTTTTCGAAACTGCCGATTATGAACTTGATGGTTATAAGAAGGCTACAGAGCGTTGGTCACATACAAAAGCTTCCATAAGAAACGGGGAAGTGAAGGTCACGGTTAATCCTCATGGAGCGGTAGTTTTACGATTCGAATAGTAATAATCTTTGTGCAGCTTATTGACAAGTTTATAAAAAATTTATAAACTACACGCTATGAAAAAAGTATATGTCATTATTACCCAGACACATACCGGTGTGGCAGGGGTAATAAGAAAATTCGGAAAAACAAAATATAATCATGCTGCAATATCCTTGGACAAGGATTTAAGCCAGATGTATGCATTTGCAAGAGTGAAACACAAGAGCATTTTACTTGGCCGAATGGTTAAGGAAAATATGTACCGATATTCCTTGGGAAAATACAATTATGTGGGCTCTGCCATATATGAGCTGGACATAACAGATGAGCAATACCGGCAGCTGTCAGAGAAAATCACCAGTATGTTCAGGGAGGGAGATTACCTGTACAATCTGTTCTCAGTTATGATGACACCTGTTATGGGAGGCTTTTCTACATACAAATCCTTCTCATGTGTGGAATTTGTTTTGTATCTTCTTAAAGGTATGGGATATGATATTGCAAGTCCTTTGTATACATATCGCCCTGATGATTTCACCTGGCTCTTAAGGGATCATCTGATCTTCGAAGGGAATTTGCTGGAGTTCTGTCCGGATGATACTGTGGACAGTGAATATTTTTCCCCTCTTTCCGTTAAGGATTGTCTTAAAAGCGTGGGTGTTCCCTGCAGGCTTTTATACAGAATGATATTCAAAAGAAAACTTGGTGTAGTATAAAGGAACCGCTCAGGCGGTTCTTTTTTTTCAACCCTGACGCGGGCTATAGATTATTGCGGTATTCGTTAGGGCTTTTACCTGTTTCTCTTTTGAAGGCGGTACTGAATACACTTTCGCCGGAATATCCACAGGCGTAGCAGATTTCCTTTATTGGCATCGTTGTGCTGGAAAGCATATAGGAAGCTGCATTTATTCGCACTCGAATAAGGTATTCATGAGGGGTGAAGCCGGTTTCGGATTTGAAAAGTCTGATGAAGTGCCATACGGAAAAGCCTGAATTCTGAGCGAGTTCTTCGATTGACAGCTGTTTTGAAAAATTGTTGCCTATATACGCCATCGCTTTTGATATTGTTGAGGAACTGTCTGTTTCTTCGATATCATTATTGTTCTGCAAAAAGCAGGTCAGCATCTGGTTGATTTTATCTGATATCAGGGGCTCGTTTACCAGAGGGGCAGAAAGAGCGGTGAAGACCGCTGTGATGGAGGAAAAGAATGTTTCTCCTCCGGATATAACCGGCAGTGGGGAAAGGGTGGAGGCAATGTAGGAGAAAAACTGACATGAACATCCACCATCAAAATGACACCAAAAACATTCACAATCTTCGGTGCAGGAATAAGTGTGAGGACGATAGCAATTGAGAAGAAGACATTGGCCGGCTTCCACCGTAGCGTTGTATGACTCATCAAAACTGAAATTCATGACTCCCGATTTTATGTAAATCAACAGATAACTGTCGTAGGAGTCTCTTTTAAGGCTGTACCCCTTTTCATAATAAAAATGACCGGCTGAACAGCAATAAAAAAGAAATTCCGGACGGTTTGACGCAGGTGTATAAATGTAATAATCGGATTTTGGAAGTATGTATGGCTCGTTGGACTTCATGATAACCTCAAAAAGCAAAAAATGTAAAGTTGTGAGCAAATGATATAATTGATTATGACACAAAAACGGGATATTCTCAATATATATTCGTTTTTTCAGCGAGAGGAGAAAAAGCAATGGAAAGAAAGAACAGAAAAGCTGTTATCCGTGAAGAGATTGTGGTTATCCCCACATATCAGCAGGGCGAACCTGAGAAAAATCCTTTGTTTATTGAAAAGCGTGCATATCAGGGAAGTACAGGAAAGGTTTATCCGCTCCCTGTTACCGAAAAGATTACAAATAACAAGATTGATAAGGAATATAATGCAATCATTCTGGAAAACGATTATTTATACGTTATGGTGCTTCCGGAGCTGGGAGGACGTATACAGAGAGCCTTGGACAAAACCAATGGCTATGATTTTGTATATTACAATCAGGTAATTAAGCCGGCTCTCGTAGGACTTGCAGGCCCATGGATTTCCGGAGGCATTGAGTTCAACTGGCCTCAGCATCACAGACCCTCTACCTTTGCACCGGTTGATTATAAGATATCAGAGAATCCTGATGGCTCTGTAACTGCCTTCATAAGTGAAACAGATGTTATGTACGGCACAAAGAGCCTTCTTAAAATATCCTTGTATCCTGATAAGGCATACATTGAACTTGACGGACAGTTTTATAACCCCACGGATCTCCCGCAGACATTTTTGTGGTGGGCAAACCCTGCAGTTTCCGTAAACGACAACACATTCTCAGTATTTCCTCCGGATGTGAATGCTGTTGTTGACCATGGCAAGCGTGCAGTATCAACATTTCCTATAGCTACCGGAGAGTACTATAAGGTTGATTATTCAGCCGGTGTTGATATTTCACGCTATAAGAATATTCCTGTGCCAACATCCTATATGGCGGCACATTCAGATTTTGATTTTATTGGTAATTTTGATGAAGGCAGAGATGCAGGCCTTCTTCATGTGGCCGACCATCACTTTTCTCCGGGTAAAAAGCAGTGGACATGGGGAAACTGTGACTTTGGAAAGATGTGGGATAAGAACCTTACTGACGAGGATGGCCCATACATTGAACTTATGACAGGTGTGTACACCGACAATCAGCCTGATTTCACCTGGCTGAAGCCCAATGAGGAAAAGCGTTTTACACAGTACTTTATGCCCTATAAGACTGTGGGACGCGTAAGCAATGCTACAAAAGAGTGCTGTATCGGATTATCCGGCACAACACTTAAGGTTTATGCAACCTCTGAATATGATGATGCTGTCATTATTATCACCGATAAGGACAAGGTGGTCTTTGAATGCAAGGCAGACCTTTCTCCCGAAAAATGTTTTGTGACGGAAGTGCCTGAACTGCAGGACTTCTGTATTACGGTGTGTGATAAAACCGGGGCTGAGCTTGTAGAATATAAGAAGTTTGTGCCCGGAGATATTCCTGTTCCGGATCCGATGGCAAAAATTCTTAAACCTGAGGAAATCGAAAGCCTTGAGGAACTGTATCTGGCAGGACAACACCTTGAGCAGTACCGTCATGCAACGTATAATCCGGCAGATTATTACATTGAGGGATTGAGAAGAGATCCCAGCGATATTCGTATAAACAATGCCTATGGTCTCTGGCTTCTGAGAAAGGGCTGTATTAAGGAAAGCGTGCCATATTTTGAGGCGGCCATAAAGAAGCAGACATGGAGAAATCCTAACCCTTACAGCGGAGAGTGTTACTATAACCTGGGACTCGCTTATGAGCTTCTTCAGGAAGACGAAAAGGCCTATGATGCATTTTATAAGGCAACCTGGTCCGCAGAGACTGCAGGTAATGCTTTCTATCATCTTGCATGCATAAGTACTAAGTCAGGTGATTTTAAGAAGGCTTTAGAGCATATTGATAAGGCACTTATCAAGAACTGGCATAACATGAATGCCAGAGCACTGAAGGGCGAGCTGCTTAAGCTGCTGGAAAAGGACAATTCTCAGTTCCTTGATGAAAGCCTTGATATTGACCCGTTAAGCTTTGGTGTGCTGTTCCAGAAGGCCTCAAGTGAAGAACTTGTCAAGGCTATGGGAAACAGGCTTTCAAACTACATTAATCTTGCAGACCTCTATCTCCACATGGGAATATATGATGGTGTTCAGACGATTATGAAGCTTTGCCCGGTCAGCAGTCCTCTTGTGAAGTATTATTGCGGTTATGCTGAAAGCCTTCGCGGAAATAAGGAAAAGGCAAAAGAATATTACTCAGCTGCCGAAAAGTGCAACGCTGACTATTGTTTCCCCAACACGGTTTCAGAGCAGCTGATATTAGAGGATGCTATTGCACTTTTGGATAAGGCACCTCTTGCAAATTATCTTCTTGGAAACCTCTTGTATGATAAAAAGCTTCATAATCTCGCAATTAAGAAGTGGGAAAAGGCGGCTGAAGAGGGAGCGGCAATTCCTATGGTTCAGCGTAACCTTTCCATTGCATACTACAACGTGCAGGAGGATGAGAAAAAGGCACTCTCCGCAATCAGAAAAGCAGTGGAACAGGCAGAGGCTGCAGGAGAGAATATAAGCCGATTCCTTTTGGAACTGGATCAGCTCAGTGCAAAAGCAGGAGTTTCAAAAGAGGAGCGTCTCGCGGTACTTTCTGCTCATAAAAAAGAATGCGAGGACAGGGATACGCTGATGCTTGCGTATGCTCGTGTGCTTAATATGAACGGTCGCTATGAAGAGGCTTTGGAAGCTTTGGATACCCACACCTTCCATGTTTGGGAAGGCGGCGAAGGTAAAGTGGCCGACGAATATAAAACCGCACTTTTCGGACTGGCAGATGAGGCAATGGCGAAGGGCGATTACGAGAAGGCAATATGCTATGTAACAAGAACTCTTGTATATCCGGATAACCTTGGAGAGGGCAAGCTTCCGAACGTTCCCGATAACAGAGCTTACTATACGATAGGTCTTTGCCACAAGGCCATGGAGAATGCTGACAAGGCTGACGAATATTTCAGACTGGCGACGGAAGGTAAGATTATGCCTGAGCCCGTAAGATACTATAATGATCAGCCTTCAGACTATATTTACTGGATTGGAAAGGCACTTCAGGAGCTGGGAGAAGAGGATAAGGCGGAAAAAGCCTTTGAGAGCCTCGTGGCCTTCGGAGAGGAACATCTCAAGGATGTGGTGGAATATGATTTCTTTGCTGTTTCCATGCCGGAACTTGAGGTATACAAAGAAAATATTCAGAAGCGTAGCGACGACTATTGCAGAAGAATGATTGAACTTGGAAAGAAAAGATAAAAGTATTCTCTTGATTTATCGCAATACAGTGGTAAAATAGTAAATCATTTTAATCTATAAAAGCTATTTGGAGGATACTACCATGAATATTGTTTGTCTTGATATGGAAGGCGTTCTTGTACCTGAAATCTGGATTGCATTTGCAGAAGCTACAGGCATCCCTGAACTTAAGAGAACAACCCGTGATGAGCCTGATTACGATAAGCTTATGAAATATCGTATTGAGATTTTGAAAGAGCATGGCCTTGGCCTTAAAGAAATTCAGGATACAATCAAGAAGATTGATCCCCTTCCCGGAGCAAAGAAATTCCTTGATGAGCTTCGTTCCATCACCCAGGTAATTATCCTCAGTGATACATTTGAACAGTTTGCAACTCCCCTTATGGAGAAGCTGGACTGGCCCACAATTTTCTGCAACACACTTGAAGTAGCTGATAATGGAGAAATCACAGGCTACAAGATGCGTGTTGAAAAATCCAAGCTTACAACGGTTAAGGCACTCCAGTCCATTGGCTATGAGACTATCGCATCAGGCGACAGCTTTAATGACCTTGGAATGATTCGCGCAAGTAAGGCGGGCTTCCTTTTCAAGAGCACAGACAAAATAAAAGCAGACAATCCTGACCTGCCTGCTTTTGAAGAGTTTGACGATCTTCTTGATGCAATTAAGAAAGCTCTGTAATAGTGCCGCCTGCTATAACAGCATCATCATAATAAATTACAATTGCCTGTCCCGGCGTGATTGCCCGGACGGGCTTTTTAAATTCAAATTTATAGAGATTATCCGCTACGGAAGAAACCTCTCCCTCGATTTCGGTGTTGCCATAGCGTACCTTTGCGGTATAGAGTTTGTCGGTAAAGGCTGTGTCGCCCATAAAATTTACGTCCTTAAAATAGCACTCGGATTTGAAAAGAGCTTCATTACTTCCGAGGGTAACAGTTGCACTTTCTGCATTAATATCCGTTACATATACACGCTTCCCGGCGGCAAACTCCAGACCTCGGCGCTGCCCTATAGTATAATGATGAACGCCCTTATGACGCCCAAGAACCTTTCCTGCTTCATCTACAAAGTTCCCTGCGGGCAGAGAAATACCACAGGTGTTTTCAAGAAAATATGCATAATCCCCGTCGGGAATAAAACAAATATCCTGGCTGTCGGGCTTTGCAAAAACAGGAAGATTGATTTCAGCCGCAATTCTTCGCACATCCTCTTTCTGCAACCCTTTCAAAGGCGTAATAAGTCGGGACAGCTGCTCCTGAGATAACATACATAAAGCGTAGGTCTGATCCTTCCCCTGAGCCTCGGCCTTATATACCGTAAAGCGACCACTATCGTTTTTTTCGATTCTCGCATAGTGACCTGTGGCAATATAGGCAGCATCACGCTCATCAGCATAGTCCAGAAGAGCCTGGAACTTTACGTGGCGGTTGCAACGGACACAAGGATTCGGCGTATGGGCCAGCTTATATTCATCGGCAAAGTAATCGATTACCCGTGCCTTAAAAACATCTCGCTTATCTATTGTCACATGTTCAATTCCCAAATGCTCTGCAACTATCTTGGCATCTTTATCCTCTTCACCATAAATAATCACGGTTACGCCGATAACCTCGTAACCTTCTTTTTTCAATAAATATGCGGTGATTGATGAGTCTACACCACCGGACAGACCGACGATGACTTTCTTTGAATTCATAATTATTTTCCTGCCATGTTTTAGTGGGAATAGTATAACATAATCTTGTTTTGCGGTAAATCTTGTGCTATTATTTTCCCTGTTTTTGGTATATTTGTTTTGATTATTCGGAGGTTTTATGCTTGATTTTTTAAGAGCAATCGTATACGGATTAGTTGAGGGAATTACCGAGTGGCTTCCCATAAGCAGTACAGGACATCTTATCCTTCTGGAAAAGATTCTTCCCTTTGCAAATGTCTCTGAAGAGTTTCTTGAGATGTTTGATGTAGTTATTCAGCTTGGTGCCATTATTGCGGTGGTGGTTCTGTTCTTTAAGAAGATATGGCCCTTTGCCTTTACAAAGAAATTTAAAGAGGAAACAGGATCGGAATCAGTATTTGTAAAAGAAAAGTGGATCCTTTGGGCAAAGATACTTGTGGCATGTGTGCCGGCTGCAATCGTTGGTATATTACTTGATGATTTTGTGGATGAGCACTTCTACAATTACATATGTGTTGCCATTGCACTTATAGTATTTGGTATAGCATTCATCGTTATAGAAACCATTCACAAAGGAAAAGACCATAAGATAAAATCTCTTGATGATATCACATTCAAAATCGCACTTATCATCGGTATTTTCCAGGTTATAGCGGCTGTTTTCCCCGGAACATCCAGATCCGGAGCAACAATAGTCGGTGCACTGCTTATAGGAGTTGCAAGACCTGTGGCAGCGGAATTTACATTTTTCCTTGCAGTTCCCGTAATGTTTGGTGCAAGCCTGTTAAAGGGTGCAAAGTTTATTATGGAATCCGAAGCAGGATTCTCAGGAACCGAGGTTGGCGTACTTGCCATCGGTATGGTGGTTGCCTTTGCAGTTTCTCTCGTTGTTCTGAAGTTCCTTATGAATTATATTAAGAAACACGATTTCAAAGTGTTTGGATGGTATAGAATTGTACTTGGTATAGTAGTAATTGTTGCAGGACTTACAGGATTAATTTAAGGGAGGAACATATGACTAAAATCGGATTTGATAATGAGAAGTACCTGAAGATGCAGTCGGAGCACATTCTTGAAAGAATTAACTCCTTTGGCGGAAAGCTCTACCTTGAATTCGGCGGAAAGCTGTTTGATGATTATCATGCATCCCGTGTATTGCCCGGCTTTAAGCCTGACAGTAAAATCAAGATGCTTGTTGAGATGAAGGATGAGGCGGAAATCGTAATTGCTATCAATTCTGCCGACATCGAAAAGAACAAAGTCCGCGGCGACCTTGGTATTACTTACGATGTGGATGTTCTTCGTCTTATAGATGCATTCAGAGGCTATGGTCTTTATGTTGGCTCTGTAGTAATGACAAGATATGCAGAACAGCCTGCAGCAGTGGCATATGCAAAGAAACTTCAATCACTGGGCATAAAGGTTTATCATCATTATTCAATTCCCGGTTATCCCGCAAACATTCCTCTTATTGTAAGCGATGAAGGCTTCGGTAAGAATGAATATATTGAGACGGAAAGAAAGCTGATTGTAGTAACAGCACCCGGTCCCGGCAGCGGAAAGATGGCAACATGTCTTTCTCAGCTTTACCATGACAATAAGCGTGGCATAAAGTCTGGCTATGCAAAGTTTGAAACATTCCCTATCTGGAATATTCCCCTTCGTCATCCCGTTAATATGGCATACGAGGCAGCTACAGCCGATCTTAATGACGTAAATATGATTGATCCTTACCATCTTGAAGCTTATGGTAAGACAACTGTAAACTATAACCGTGACGTGGAAGTATTTCCCGTTCTTAATGCAATGTTCCGCCAGATTCTTGGCGAATCGCCCTATAAGTCACCTACAGATATGGGCGTAAACATGGCAGGTAACTGCATTTTTGACGATGAAGCATGTTCTGAGGCATCAAAGGATGAAATAGTTCGTCGATACTATGCTGCACTTGTTAATAAGCGTAATGGCGTAGGCACAGATGACGAAATCTTAAAGATACACCTTATTATGGAACAGGCCGGAATAAGCGTTGAGTCACGTAAGGTTGTGGGTGCTGCAAATGTCAAGGCTGAACTCACTGGTGCACCTGCTGCGGCTGCAGAGCTTCCTGACGGCAGAATTATTACAGGACGTACAAGTTCCTTGCTTGGTGCATCATCAGCTCTCCTTCTGAACTGCGTAAAAGCTTTGGCTGGTATTGATGATTCCATAGAACTTATTTCTCCCACAATTATTGAGCCTGTACAGAAACTGAAGACAGAGGTGCTGGGAAACCATAATCCAAGACTTCACACAGACGAAGTGCTTGTTGCCCTTTCCATCTGTGCGGCTACAGATCCCAACGCAAGGCTTGCCATGGAGCAGCTGCATAAACTCCGTGGCTGCGAGGTTCACTCAACAGTTATACTTTCAGAAGTAGACAGAAAGCTTTTCAGAAAGCTGGGCGTTAATCTTACTTCTGAACCTAAATATCAGACACAGAAACTTTACCACGGTTGATAATCTTCAGAATTGTGTCAAAAAAACAAACAATGGTTGACATTGATTGCGACGCGTGATAAAATATTACTCCGTGACGAGTTAAATTCCTTGCTGATGCTCTCGTCAAGCATCGGCCAAATAAGACCAAAAGGAGGTGCAACACAACTATGAGCAGTTATGAATTATGTTTAGTTGTTAATGCAAAAGTAGAGGACGACGTAAGAAACGCATCCGTAGAAGATGCAAAGAATCTTATTACCAGATTCGGCGGCGAAATTAAGGACGTTGAAGAGTGGGGTAAGAAGAGACTTGCTTACGAAGTTCAGAAGATGAACGAAGGCTATTACTACTTCATTCATTTCGATGCTGAGACAACAGCTCCCGCAGAAGTTGAAGACAGACTTCGTACAAGGGACAACGTTCTCAGATTCTTATGCACAAAGATTGAGGCATAATAGTAGGAGGATTTCCTAATGAACAGAGTCATACTTATGGGCAGACTCACAAGAGACCCTAATGTCACATATTCTCAGAAAGACAATTCAGCAATCGCACGTTTCACAGTTGCAGTTGACAGAAGAGTAAGCCGCAACAACGAGAACGGTGAGCAGAATGCTGACTTTATCGGCTGTGTATGCTTCGGCAGAACAGCAGAGTTCGCTGAGAAGTATCTGAGACAGGGTACAAAGATAGCTTGCCAGGGCCGCATTCAGACCGGCAGCTACACAAACAAGGACGGACAGCGTGTATACACAACTGATATTGTGTTAGACGACATCGAATTCGCAGAAAGCAAGAATGCACAGGGTGGCGGACAGCCTTCAGGCGGTTACGACAGACCCCAGCCCAGCGGCGCAGACGCAGGATTTATGAGCATTCCTGATTCAATAGACGAAGAACTTCCGTTCGCATAGGAAAAAACACAGCTTACAACATCGATTGAATAGGAGGAAATACCATGTCAGCTGAAAAGACAGCAAGACCTGAAAGATCCGACGCTCCCATGAAGAGACGCGTGATCCGCAGAAGAAAGAAAGTTTGCGCATTCTGTGCAGACAAGACAAATGCAGAAATCAACTACAAGGATACAAAGAAGTTATCCAGATACGTATCTGAGAGAGGCAAAATCCTTCCCAGACGTATTACAGGCACATGTGCTAAGCACCAGAGACTGCTTACAACAGCAATCAAGAGAGCACGTCACGTTGCTCTTATGCCTTACACAGTAGAGTAATGCAGAATAAAACGCTATCTGCTAATAACAGATGGCGTTTTTTATTTCTACCTTTTTATCCGAATTGTGATATACTTTACTTGAGAAAAGAGACCTTCGAGGTATATATGAATAAAGGACAGATTTACGCGGCTGTAGCACTTGTAAGCCTTTTTCAGCTTCTGCTGATATTAAACAGAACCGTTCGTACAAAATATAAAGAAAACATTGATTCAGGATTTACTAAACTCCTGAACTTTTTTGCTGCATTCTGCTGCGTGGATTGTCTTTGGGGACTGTGCAACTCGAAAATGCCTTTTGTGAGCAAAGGCTTTTTTACGGTTGTTACATATGGCTATCATTTATTGTGCGGCCTGTCTGCCTTCCTGTGGTTCGGCTATATGATGTACTACATGAAGAAGATGAAGAGGGCAAAAATCGTCTTTAATCTGGCCAGATACACGCTTATTTCAATTCAAATAGGTATGATTATTGTTAACCTGTTTACAGGTTATGGATTTTATATTGATGCTAATCTTGAATATAATACGGGCGTTTTAAGAACGCCTATGTTTATAGCCCAGTTTCTGTACTACATAGTTATTATTATGTACACTGTATACAGACTGCTTTCGCGAAAGACAATCGACAAGGACTTGTACAAAAATGTACTGCTTTTTTCCATCGTACCTTTGTTTTTCGGTATAGGACAGCTGCTGTTTTATGATGTGGCAATGTACTCCATGGGATTTATGCTTTCTGCGTTTATTATCTATGCCTATAATCTTACCGAAATCAGAGAGAAACATCTTACCAATATTGCGGAAGAGTCTGAAAAAAATGCGAAGATAGATATACAGACGGAGCTTTTTAACAGACGAGCTTATGAGGATGATATTGCAGAGTACCCTGATGTGCCCACTGAGGCGGACTATGTCTATATTTCAATGGATTTGAACAGTCTGAAAGACATAAACGATAAGTATGGTCATGACGCAGGAGATGAATATATAAAGGCCGCCGCAGCGTGCATGAAACAGTGCTTTGGCAGCTACGGGCGTTTGTATCGTGTTGGTGGTGCTGAGTTTGTTGCTCAGATTTTTGCAAATGAATCACAGCTTGAAAAGATAAAGAAGGATTTTGAGGAGACCACAGCCTTGTGGAGTGGCAAACTGATACAGGAAGGTTATGTATCCTGCGGCTATGCTCCTAAACGCGAAATGCCACAGGCTACAGTGCTTCAGCTGGCAAAAATGGCTGACGAACGTATGTACAGAGCAAAGGAAGAATTTTATTCTCGCAAAGGCTTTGACAGAAGACGTCAGGTTGATTCATTCTTTGTGATGTGCTCCCTATATAAAACTGTTCTGAAGATTAATCTGACCAGAGACATTTATGATGTGATAATTATGGACGAGGCCGAGCGGAGCAAGAACGAAGGCCTTTCAAAAAGCATATCCTCATGGCTTAAGTGCTATGCAGAATCGGGGCAGGTAGCAGAGGAAGATACAGCGTTACTCTATGAGAAAACAGACCCGGAATATTTGAGAACATACTTTAGAAACGGTGAGAATAAGCTGGTTATCAGATATCATATGAAAAATGAAGACAATTATTCCGACTGCATTATGGAAATTGTTCCCGGAAAGGAATACAGCAATGAAAATCAAGTTCTTTTCTTGTATATAAAGGTTCTGGAGTAAAAGTGCACAAATGAGTTACTTGGATTTTTGTGAAAAAAATAATATACATCTTAATAAACAGCAGGAAGAAGCAGTGCGGGCGGTAGAAGGTCCCGTGCTGCTTCTTGCTGTACCCGGAGGTGGAAAGACCACGGTTCTCATAAATCGTTTAGGATATATGATTTATGAGTGTGGCATTAAGCCGGAAAAGATATTGACTGTTACATATACAAAGGCTGCCACGAGGGATATGGAACATCGCTTTGAGCAGTTGTTTGGAACAGATATTGCAAGACGTCTTGATTTTCGTACCATCAACAGCTTTTCGCAAAACGTTCTCTACAAATATGGAGAAATGACGGGAAAACAGCCCTTTGCCGTCGTTGAGGGGAAGGACCAGGCGGCGCTTATTAACGAGGTCTACATATCCGTAAAGAAGTCATTTCCTACCGAAAATGATATAAAAGAAATTGCACTGGGAATTGCTTACGCTAAAAATATGCGTCTGAGCGGGGACGAGATAAAGAAGCTGGACTCAAAGATTAGTTCGTTTTCGATGCTTTATGAGAGCTACCAAAGAAGTCTTAGGAACCATAAACTAATGGACTTTGACGATCAGATGGTTTATGCACTGACACTTCTTGAAAAGGTGCCGGAAATACTGCAGTTTTATCAGAACAAATATGAATACATATGCGTTGACGAGGCTCAGGATACGTCAAAAATTCAGCATGACATAATAAAACTCCTGGCAGCTAAATCAGGAAATATCTTTATGGTAGGGGATGAGGACCAGAGCATTTATGGCTTCAGGGCGGCATATCCCGAAGCTCTTGTGAATTTTGAAAGCACCTACCCCGGGGCAAAAGTTCTACTGATGGAAAGTAACTACAGATCATCAAAAGAAATTGTTGAGGCAGCGGATAAGTTTATTCAGAACAATAAAAACAGACACAAAAAGCATATGCTGGCGACCGGAAAAAGTGTCGCAAATCCCGCAAATATAAAAGTTAATGACATATCAGAACAGTATCACTACCTGCTTAATGTTGCGAAGAATTGCAATAAGGAGACTGCGGTACTTTACAGAAACAATGAAAATGCTTTGCCGTTGATTAACCTTCTTGATAAACATGGCATATCATATCGGCTTAAGGAAAGTGAACTGACTTTTTTCACACATCCGGTGGTTACGGATATTTGTGACTTTATCCGCCTTGCCCTTAATCCTTATGACGGCGAAACATTTTTGCGAATATATTACAAAATGGGCCTCAAAATCAGCAAGGCAAGGGCACTGTATGTGGCAGAAAACAACAACTACAGGACGACGATTATGGACGACCTGTGCGACCAGGATCACCTTTTCGGACAAATGCGTGACGAATACGAAGAGCGGGCGGTCCAGTTCAGAGATATTACAAGAGAACGCCCCGATAAAGCAATACGTACGATTGTAAGCCTTATGGGCTATGGTGAGTACATGGACAGCAGACGAATGGATTCAGAAAAGGCAGAAACCCTTAAGGCTATAGCCGCAGAGGAGAAGACGATAAAAGATTTTCTGAATCGTCTGGATGAACTGAAGGAGATGATTGCACAAGGCTGCGGCGACCCATACAGTGATTTTATATTGTCCACAATTCACTCCTCCAAAGGCCTTGAATATGATGCGGTCTATCTGATGGATATGAAAAGGGGCATACTACCATCGGTAACAAGTGCGGAAGACAATGACCTTTACGAAGAAGAGCGTCGCCTCTATTATGTGGGAATGACACGAGCCAAAAACGAACTGAACATATTTACCTTCGGAGATCGTCAGACCTCGGAATTCAGCAGGTTTGTGTTCAAATAGATGAAGATTAGAAAGAATTAATACTGGCTTTATTGTATCTTGCAATATGCGTGGCATAATGAAACTGACGATTATTATATATCCAAGAGGGGTATGACTGAAAAACTATGGACAGTAGAAGAATAAAAGGAATATTTGCCATTATTGGAACATTGGGAACTGTTATTGCGACGGTTACGACCATTATGGTCAACAGTGCACAGCTAAAAGACCGCTTTGACAAGAAACATGAAAAGACACCATCAAAACAAGAGGTGAGTATTGACGAGCAGAGTACTGATAAGTCTGTATCGCCAATAAAGAACGACATAGGTACGGAAGCGAAAGCAGATAATACACAGTCGGATGATGAAGCGCCTGCCATTGCCGCAACTCCGACAACAATAGCTACGGCCACGGCAATACCTATGGCCACGGCAATACCTATGGCCACGGCAATACCTACGGCCACGGCAATACCTACGGCTGCTGTCACAATGGAAGCAAAAGCTACTGCATCCCCTGTACCACAAATAACACAGCAACCGGCAGAAAACGTTCAGATGGAATCTTCTGAACTACCCTTTGTGTACGCAGGAAGCGGATATTACATTGACCTGGTGCAAAAGAAAGACGGAAGTCTGTTTTACCTGTACGGTCTGGATTCCAGTGCCAGCACGACGATTATTCTGAATAATTCTGCAGGATATACATTGGATGTAAGTAAGGAGTTTAAGGAATCGGGGCTCAACTCACACATATATTGGGTTGGCCTTGGCTATAGCGAAGCAAGGGATGAGGTATATCTTTGCCTTGCTACGGGTCATATGCTTAAAATAAATGATGACCTGAGCTACGAGCTAGTACTAAAAAGTAATAACAGTGGTTCAGTAAACATACCAAATAGCAACGGCTTTTATGAATTTTCCGATGGACTTATGTATGTTCCGATGTATAAAGGATTTGCTGATGTTACAACCGGAACGGTTAAAAGAAGGCAGACAGAAATAACCGGAGTAATCCGCGGACAGGGCGTGAATGTCCGGCAGGAAAAAGTATTCTTCTATGATATTGGAGGATATGAAACAAGAAATCAAAGCCTTAAAATAAAAGTAAATTCAGACATAAAAGAATATACTACCTCTGGCAAAACGTTATGTTATGCAGATGATGGCTTGTATATTTTAGATTTCGTAAAGAGCACTATATATTTCTATGATGGAATAAACGAGATAGTAGAACCGGTCGGAACTTTTGCGAACAATATTACCGCTCCAGATAAGGTAATGAAGACAAGGGACGCCTTCTATTTGTACTATTCAAAAGGAGAGATGTACAGACTTGATATAACTGACGGGTTTAAGCGCAATCTTAATGCCATAAAGTCAAAGCCTGCTCCGGTTGAACAAGTAAGACCTGCAGATGAACTGCCTATAAGTTGGGAGGAAAGCGGATATTACATTGACCTGGTGCAAAAGAAAGACGGAAGTCTGTTTTACCTG
>JAKSRZ010000160.1 GCA_024403375.1 Lachnospiraceae bacterium | reverse complement strand
GAATCGACAGACTC
The DNA here is from genome assembly GCA_024403375.1 of Lachnospiraceae bacterium. Lineage (GTDB taxonomy): Bacteria > Bacillota > Clostridia > Lachnospirales > Lachnospiraceae > RGIG3528. The sequence continues at coordinate 1,667 of JAKSRZ010000160.1, read as the reverse complement.
GTAATGCTGCTGACCGACAGCCCCGCAATCAGAGACGTACTTCTGTTCCCAACGATGAGGAGTACAACTTAACGGACACCTGTCGTACAACGACGATAGGAAAACGACAGAAGACGGAAGGCGACGGACAGCCTCGGAATCTTGTCGGAACGTCTAACAAATGTCGTAGAAATTTGAGACGTGTTGTAGATCTCATTGAAAATCCAGTGTTTCTGTCGGATTGTGTTGTATTGCAGCCCCACAAAAAAATATCATTCTTAAGGACAGCTTAAGATAACATAGGACATCTTATAACAGTTTTTTGACTGCTATGAGGTGTCCTTTTTTGCGTTTCGGATCGTCCGTCACGCTCCATCACTCGTTCAAACACAGGGCATTTTTGCATACGAAATTCGTAATTTTGGCGTGGCAAGGGCGTGTAAAAATCGTATACCTAAAAAATATACGACAAATTGCCATACCTGAAAGGAGGAAAAAGATGCCGAAAAATGTCCCTAAAAAGACGAAGACAGGTGGTGGAGTGCCAAAGCTTGACCGGTTCATACGTCCCGGAAAGGAAACCTTGTATGTTACCTATGCTCAGGCTGCAAGCTTTTTTTCTTTGCCCTATTACACGATGGTTAAGTGTGCAAAGGAAGCAAAGGCAAATATTCATATCAGGAAGGGTGTACTGGTTGATATGACTATTCTGATGAACTATATGGAAAACGAGTTAAGAGAAAAAGGAGACTGATTATGGCTTATAAGAGAAAAACTCTTTCTTTGGATGATACAAGAAAGCTGTTTAAGGATGGACGCAAGAAATTCGTTACTGTGGAGGAAGGTGCACTGCTTTATTCCTTGGGAATACACAGATTCAGGGATATAGCTAAAGATGCCAAGGCGTTGTATCACGTGGGAAGAAGCGCACTGGTCAACATTGAAATAGTTGATGAATTCATGGAAATGTTTAGAGACGAGTAAAGGAGAATCGACATGGGTAAGGTAATTGCTATTGCAAATCAGAAGGGCGGAGTAGGTAAAACTACTACCGCTGTTAATCTTGGTATTGGCCTCGCGAGAAAAGGCAAAAAGGTCCTGCTTATAGACGCAGATCCTCAGGGTTCCATGACTGCCAGTCTTGGCTATGTTCAACCGGATGAAATAGGTGTAACACTTGCTACTGTAATGATGAGCTTGATTAATGATGAAGAGGTTTCTGCAATGGACGGAATTCTCCATCACGCTGAGGGAGTAGATTTACTTCCGGCCAACATCGAGTTATCTGCACTTGAGGTATCTATGGTAAGTGTTATTTCAAGAGAAACCATAATGAAGCAGTATATTGAAATCGTAAAGCCTCTATATGACTTTCTTATCATTGATTGTATGCCTTCACTTGGCATGATGACCATAAATGCCCTTGCTGCAGCTGATTCAGTACTTATACCGGTACAGACCGCATATCTGCCTGTAAAGGGCTTAGAACAGCTTCTATCAACGATTATGAAGGTAAAGCGACAGTTGAACAGGAAGCTCGTTATTGAAGGTATTGTGATGACTATGGTGGACTTCAGAACAAATTATGCCAGGGACATCTTTGAAATGGTACACAAGACGTATAGCGAGAAGGTAGGAACCTTTGAAACCTATATTCCTATCTCTGTTAAGGCTGCAGAAACAAGTGC
>JAKSRZ010000016.1 GCA_024403375.1 Lachnospiraceae bacterium | reverse complement strand
CCTACATAAGAAAAAAGCAATTAGTCTATGCTAATTGCTTTTTGATATCACAACATGATTGTTTTGTCAACCTGATATGAAATTTGATTACATTTTCTGAAGCACACTCTTAAATGCATACTTAGAGAAATCAGCTTTATAGAAGAGCTTTGCAAGACCGATCTGAACAAGGCATCCCAGTATAATTGTAGCATAGCAAAGACCTGCTGCTCCCATGAAACCTATGCTGTGAATCCATTCATAAGCTCCTGAGTGAAACTGGCTGTATGTGAGGCCAAGGTTACCTGCCATTACTGCTATGAAAAAGACTATTGTTGCAGCAAGGAAATACTTATAGCAGAAACCACAGTATATGAACATGAACAGTACAAGCATTGCAAAATTGATCAGCGTATCTACCATTGCATCTTCTGTTGCAGCTCCTGTCTTAACGAAGAAGAACTTAGCAACAAGAACGATTGTGAAGAATGCAAGCTCAATAACATGATTTGTTATAGCGGGGATTGTAGTCTGCAGAGGTCTCTGTAATGGTGAGCTGGCAACCAAGGATGACAGTCCCATAGAGATAATCATCTGAAGAGCAAACATACCAATAAGTACAATGTAGAACACACCGATAACGTTGGTTCCTTTTGTGAAAATCTCAAGAATAACACCAATTACGAAGAACAACGCACACATTAAAATGTTCTGTTTAATATTAAAACCATATTTTACAAGGGTAAGACCTAATTTCAAATTCTTTAACATATATCCTCCAGATCAATCGTGATAACATAATTCAGATCTCTTCATCTGATATTTAACACTGAAAATACTAGCTAAAACTGCTGCAATTACGAATACTGCAAGTATTACAACCGGTACTACAATAGAGGTTGCACTCGCCAATATCTTATCCAAGCCCATGAAGGCCAGTACATATATACCCGTACTGAGGATTGCAGTAAGCATAGCACCCTGAATTGATTCAATGTGGCGGGAAATGTTCAGCGTTAATGTTGTAAGCATAATTGATGCACAAAATGCTATGGGAACAAGCAGACTGTAGTTCTTGTTTAGTATTGCAATAGCTTCTGCAACAACTGCCGATGCTGCATAAACAATCAGACGAATGGTCATATCCTGAAGCAGCATACTTTTAATGAATTTCTTTCCTTCGCTGGAACTACGTATGATTGTGCATACCGCAGAATCTTTTCTGCATATAGGACCGACACCAAAATAGTCGGCACCAATAAGTGTGGCTCCTATGCAAGATGCAATGTATACCGAGAGATCAATGCCGGTAATCAGTGAAAGGAAGCCCAGCAGTGCAATGAGGAGCACCGGTACTATTACGTGAATCAGGACTCTGTATCCTGACGTCACATAAGCCTTATATTCGTAAAACATCATGTGCCTCCTACTTAAGTCTTGAGTTCTGCTTCATAACGGCAACACAAATCTGAGAAAGGGAAGGTGTTTCCGTTACAATATCAAGGCCTGCAAGCTTATCTACATTTTCTGCAAGGCAGATACCATCCCAACCGTGCTGAGACTTGTTAAATGTGTACATTGCGGGAGCAGCCTTGTCAGCGTCTGTATTTTCGCCCTTTACAAGCACATACTTCTCTTTCAGATCCTCAACAAAACCTTCCTCAACGATGGCACCTCTCTCCATGATGATTACATAATCTGTAACAGCTTCCATATCTGCAATATTATGTGTGGATGTAAATACGCTTCTTTCGCCATTACCGGATTCAATGTACTCGGAGATCATTCTGTTCAGCTTATCTCTCATAAGAGGATCAAGCGGTGATGCAGGCTCGTCAAGAATCAGAAGCTGTGTATCTCTTGCCCATACACCTGCCAGTGCGATCTTTGTCTTCATACCATCAGACATCTCTGAAACCTTTACCTTACCTTTGAAACCACCCTCAGGGAAGATTGCAAGTTCATCGCACATTGCACGGAACTTTTCTGATGAGAAGGAGTCAAAGAGGATTGTGTTTATTTCTTCTATGTTTGCAGCTGTCCACTGGGGGAAGAAATACTGAGAAGTTCCTGTGTAGCCAATTGCGTTCTTTAATTCAGGCTTTGTTTCTCTGTCTGCATCTGTGTACTTATCAAAGTATCTGATGCTTCCCTTATAATCCAGCTTAACACCCGTAAGGATATTAATAAGTGTTGTCTTACCTGCTCCGTTCTCACCTACCAATGCAGTAGCAAATCCCTTGGGAATCTTAAGTTCCGGGATATTGAGTTCGAAGTTCTTAAAGGTCTTTTTGATGTTGGTTCCGTTGATAACAAGTTCTGTGTTCATATTGTCCTTTCCTTTACTCTTCATCCATGTCATAAAGAGTTTCTAACGTTTCTAATAGTTCTTCCTTTGATATTTCTGCAATTTTCGATGCCTTGATTGCTTCCTGCAAAGCGGTTTCGACCTTTCGCATATGCTGTTCCTTCAGCATTTCGCTGTCCTGAGCATTTACGTAATAGCCCTTGCCCTGTACCGCCGTGACAAGTCCTTCCTGTTCCAGCGTTTCATAGGCTTTTATGGTCGTTATTACACTGATCTTCAGGTCCTTGGCCAAGCCTCTTATAGATGGTAGATATTCACCTTGCTTGTACCTTCCTGCAAGGATTTCATCTCTGAACCAATCAGACACCTGCTGATATATCGGTACTCCTGAGCTTTGACTTAGCTTCATACTTACCTCCTGCAGCTGTACTGTATATGTGTTATATATACACCAGAAACACTTCCCTGTCAACAGTTATTTTTATTTTTTTGAGGGCAAAAAAAACCGAGAACCAACTGACAGTTCTCGGTTTAAATATTATTCTTCAGTTTTGTTGTTTTCGGCCTGTTCAGAAGTTTCTTCTGCCTTTTCCTGATTAAGTGCTTCCGCATATCTTGAACATGTGGATTGTGCTTTCATTTCATACATACGCTTGTCTGCAAGTGCTACCATAGAATGTACAGACTCTTCTCCGCTTTCTCCAAAATATGCAACGCCATAAGCTGCCTCAATCGGATACTTGCTGTATTCGGTTGCCTTCTGTGCGTTCTCCTTGAACTTATTAAGGCGCACATCCAGCTCGCTGACCTTTTCAGGCTTTACTATTACAAGGAACTCGTCTCCGCCGATTCTATAGCTTACGCCTACATCTTCAAAGGCTCTCTCTATAAGATGTGCAATTCGCTTGAGGTACTTATCTCCCTCGTCATGGCCAAAAGTATCATTGACAATCTTAAGGCCGTTCATATCAAAACTTACAATTGCAACCTTTTCCTTATGCTGCTCTATTGAGGCGTATGCATCATAGCTCATAGCTCTGTTATAGAGGCCTGTAAGTGCATCATGATATGCAAGCTTTGTCAATGCATCCTTCTCAGCATTGGTGAGAATCATGTCATACAAATGTGCAAAGTAACTTGCCAACAGCAAAATTACAAACAGGAAAGTTCCGATGGGAATAAAGCTGTTCTGCAATATTCTCGAGCCTGTAAGAACGTACTTCTGAATATTGAACCTTGCCAGATCTCCTGCGATTGCAAAGAACATGATTGCAAACGCAATTCCGGCAATTTTTTCGGAAAAGTCCTTATCCTTTACTGCAAGCACACCACCTATAAGCAGCACTGCTATGCCTCCCATTCCGATAATATGGAAAAACATAAGTATTCCGGGGAATCTCATGGAATTTGTAAAATGCAATATACATGCGATTACGCTGAAGTCTACAAGCACCGTAGTTCCCATTGCCACCACCAGGTTACGCCAGCTCTTGTCGGACCTTCTCATATCCCAGAAAATCATTCCGATAAATGCAGGTGCAATGTAAAGGGATATGTACTCCATGGTGGTTATTACCGTCCTGTTCATATCAAAGATAACAAACAGACCGTTCAGGCACATGGACCATATTCCGATTGCCAGCGAAACCATGCCGATTAACAGCATTCTGAGTGCATCTCTGCTGAAGAATACTGCAACCAGACCAATCACCACAAAGCACATGCCAAGCATTACAAGGAATATGTCTATGAAAAGGTTAACCATATTTCTCTTGGAAAAGTCAATGATAGCACGCTCACTGTCCGTATATCTGATGGGCGTAATGCTTGTAAAGGCATCGTCCTCATTCATAACCATACGTATCGTAAGCTGTTTTCCCGCAACGTTTTCCGGAAGAGTTATGAAGTGATAGCCACTGCCGATCATTTCATTATCCCACACCTGATCCAGTCCGTAGGAATATATGAGTTCTCCGTCAAGATATGCTTCTACGCTGCACAAATAGACCAACAGCTCACATGTAACGCCGCTGTCCATATCCTCTGTCAACTCGCGGGATATGCTGATTATATCCAGGCGTTTTGAATCCATGAACTTAAAATCGTCCAGATCAACATTAACATACTTGTCATTATTAACCCGAACCTCCCAGCCGGTATCCAAAACTTTGGATTCACCGCTTGTCAGTCCATAAAATCTAAGCTGTCCCGTAAGCAACCACAAAAAAGCAAAAACAAAGATACTTGCCAACAGTATAGGTGCCGATTTTTTGTTTTTGTCCTTCTTTTTAGTCATCAATTCTGTCCGTAATAAGCGTTAGCTCCGTGTTTTCTGTAAAAATGCTTATCCTGCATTGCCTGAGGTGTCTCCTTGATTTCAGGATTTAATGCCTCAGCTCTTGCTGCCATCTTGCATACTTCTTCAAGTACAACTGCATTATGAACAGCCTCTTTAGGGTCCTTACCCCATGTGAAAGGTCCATGATTTGCACATACGCAACCGGGACAGTACACGGGATTGTTATCCTTAAATGCCTCAACGATCGAAAGGCCTGTATTCTTCTCGTAGCCTTCCTCTATTTCTTCCTTTGTAAGATTTCTTACGCAAGGAATTGTACCATAGAAATAATCTGCATGAGTTGTTCCGTAGCAAGGGATGGAACGTGCAGCTTCAGCCCAGCTTGTAGCCCATGATGAGTGTGTGTGAACAACACCGCCGATTTCGGGGAATGCCTTGTAAAGCTCCACATGTGTAGGCGTATCTGATGAGGGCTTATAATGTCCTTCAACCACCTTGCCATCAAGGTCCACAACTACCATGTCTTCAGGCTTCATTGTTTCGTAATCTACTCCGCTTGGTTTGATTACCACAAGTCCGGATTCACGATCGATGCCGGATACGTTGCCCCATGTATATGTAACGAGCCCACGCTTAGGGAGCTCCATATTCTGCTCATAAACTAATTTCTTTAATTCTTCTAACATGTAAGTCCCTCCACTGCTGCCTTTTCTGCCACAAGGCCTGCCTTGTAGCTTTCCATGTATTTATCAAGGCCCTTGATGTCCTCTGCATCAGGATCGAGAGTAACGCTCTTTGCACCTGCAAATACCTCTGCATCAAGGAACTGAGGAAGTGTTCTGCCATTGCCTTCTGCCGCAAATGCTGCAAGAAGAGCTGCTCCCCATGCTCCGCCTTCACCTGCAGTTTCCATACAGGTTACAGGAGAGTTCATAACAGCTGCGAGAATACGCTGACCAACTCCCTTTGTCTTAAAGAGACCACCATGTCCCATTACCTTGTCTACGCTTACGCCCTCATCCTTGTTAAGAATATCCATACCAAGCTTAAGTACACCCAGTGAAGAAATGAGGCTTGCACGCATAAAGTTTGAAAGATTGAACTTAGCATCAGGCATACGTACAAACATAGGACGACCTTCGTTCATATGAGTAACGTGCTCACCTGAGAAATAAGGATAGGAAACGAGGCCGCCACAATCCTTATCGCCTTCAAGTGCAAGCTTGTAAAGTCTTTCGTAAATCTGTCCCTTATCTGCTGCCACTCCGAAAAGCTTAAGGTTCTCTTCAAAGAGATTTACCCATGCATTAAGGTCTGATGTGCAGTTATTGCAGTGAACCATTGCAACAGGATATCCGTCAGGAGTTGTAACCATATCGATTTCTCTGTGGAGCTGCTTAAGGTCCTTTTCAAGAACCACCATCGCAAAGCAGCTTGTACCGGCTGATACGTTACATGTACGCTTAGCAACGGAGTTTGTTGCAACCATACCTGTTCCTGCGTCACCTTCGGGAGGGCACATCTTTATGCCGGCCTGAAGCTTTCCTGTAGGATCAAGAAGTTTTGCACCTTCTGCTGAAAGCACACCTGCGTCCTCACCTGCAAGAAGAAGCTTGGGCATAATATCAAGAAGTTTCCAGGAATAGCCCTTGTCCGCAACAAGCTTATCAAACTTATCAACCATTTCTGCGTTGTAATTCTTTGTATTTGCATCAATGGGGAACATGCCTGCACAATCACCGATACCAAGTACCTTGTTTCCTGTAAGGAGCCAATGAACGTAACCCTCAAGAGTTGTCATGTAGCTGATTTCAGGAACATGCTTTTCACCGTTAAGAATTGCCTGATAAAGATGTGCAATGCTCCAACGCTGGGGAATATTAAATCCGAACAGGTCAGTAAGCTTGTCTGCAGCTTCGCCGGTAATTGTATTTCTCCATGTTCTGAAAGGAACGAGAATCTTGCCTTCCTTGTCGAAAACCATGTAACCGTGCATCATTGCACTGATTCCCATTGCTCCTACTCTTGTAAGCTCTTCATCGTATCTTGTATAAACGTCTTTATAGAGCTTTGCGTAACAGTCACGAAGTCCTTCCCAGATTTCATCCACCGAATAGGTCCAGATGCCGTCAAGAAGCTTATTTTCCCACTCATGATCGCCTGATGCGATGGGAGCAAAATCTTCGCCGATAAGTACTGCTTTGATTCTTGTGGAGCCCAGTTCGATACCAAGGTAAGTCTTACCGGTACGGATTGACTCGCGTGCAATTTTCATGTCCATAAATATTCTCCTATATAAACCCGCTTTCCGCAGATTCTTTTAGTTTTCAGGTGTCTGCTTTGTTGCAGTCCACTTAAGGTATGCGTTGATAAGGGTATCAAGGTTTCCGTCAAGAACGGAATCCGCATTACCGACTTCAGCATCAGTTCTGTGATCCTTAACCAGTGTGTATGGCTGAAGAACGTATGAGCGAATCTGGCTTCCGAAATTGATGTCACGAACATCGCCACGAATGCCTGCTGTCTTCTCTTCATTCTCCGCCTGTTTCATAAGGTAGAGCTTTGCCTTCAGCATCTGCATAGCCTTGTCCTTATTCTGGAACTGTGAACGCTCGTTCTGGCACTGAACAACTATGCCCGTAGGAAGGTGTGTGATACGGATGGCAGAGCTTGTCTTGTTGACGTGCTGTCCGCCTGCACCACTGGAATGATATGTATCAATACGTAAATCCGCTTCGTTAATTTCAATATCGATGTTATCCTCGATATCCGGCATAACGTCACAAGATACAAAGGACGTCTGACGCTTTCCTGCCGCATTAAACGGAGAAATACGCACGAGACGATGTACACCGTGCTCTGACTTCATGTATCCATATGCATTTTCGCCTTTGATTTCAAGTGTGACAGACTTATAGCCCGCTTCATCACCATCAAGGAAATCAATCATTTCTACGGAAAAGCCCTTCTTTTCCGCATAACGCATATACATTCTGCACAGCATATTGCAGAAGTCGCAGCTTTCTGTTCCGCCGGCACCTGCATGCAGTGTAAGAATGGCATCATTTTGATCATAGGGACCCGAAAGCCATGTGGAAAGTCGCAGTGTTTCAAAGTGTGCGATGAATTTCTCCAAGGCTTCCTGAACCTCAGGAATAAGCTCGGGGTCATTGGACTCGTAGCCCATATCCAGAAATACCTGAACGTCGTCAAATTCTGTTTCCAGCTTCTGATAGTCCGCCACTATGTTTCTGAGAGAATTGAGCTCACGGACATAGTTCTGTGACTTGTCAGCATCATCCCAGAATCCGGGCTCATTCATAATATTTTCGATTTCCTCTATCTTCTCACGTTTATTAGTGAGGTCAAAGTGAATCCCCCACTTCGACTAATGGCATTTTGTATGTACTAAGGGTGTACTTGATCTGATCAAGTTCAACCATTGCCTGTCACCACCTTTTTTATTAATCTTTATAATCAGCTTTTCTGTGCAACACTTTTTCTGCGAAATAGCGCTATCTGCCGCAGCAATATTTGTACTTAAGGCCTGAGCCGCAAGGACAAGGATCATTGGGCATAACCTTCTTTGTTGCTCGCTTTATGGGAGCACGTGAACTGCTGTCGTCTCTGTTTGTACCGGCAATCTTTGCAACTTCCTCACGTTCAACCTTCTGCTCAACGTTAATATGCGTAAGTACGCGGACTGTCTCTTCTGCAATAGCCTCTTCCATAGCGTCGAACATATCGTAACCCTGCATCTTATACTCCTGAACAGGGCTCTTCTGGCCATATGCCTGAAGTCCGATACCCTGACGAAGCTGATCCATATCGTCAATATGATCCATCCACTTACGGTCGATTGTCTTTAAGAGTACAACACGCTCAACTTCACGGAACTGCTCCTTCTCAGGGAAAAGTGCTTCCTTCTCTTCGTAAAGATGGAAAGCCTCCTCCTTAAGTCTCTGCATAAGTTCCTTCTTTGTTCCATGCTTCAGTTCCTGCTCGGAAAGGGCAATGGGCTGTAAAGGAATAATCGGAAGAAGCATCTCGTTCAGTTCTGCCATATCCCACTCTTCAGGGGCTCTGTCATCACCGATAACCATGCCTACAGCACCTTCAACCACTTCTGTAATCATCTTAAGAATTGAAGGACGCATGTTCTCTCCGTCAAGCACCTTGCGACGCTCAGAGTAGATTATTTCTCTCTGCTCGTTGTTTACGCTGTCGTACTCAAGGAGATTCTTTCTTATACCAAAGTTATTGCTCTCAATTCTCTTCTGTGCTCTTTCAATGGCAGTTGAAAGCATCTTATGATGAAGCTCTTCACCTTCGGGAAGAGATCTGAACAGTGTCATAAGATTTTCCGAACCGAAAAGTCTCATAAGGTCATCTTCAAGAGAGATGTAGAACTTTGATTCACCGGGGTCGCCCTGACGTCCTGCACGTCCACGGAGCTGATTATCAATACGACGTGATTCATGACGTTCAGTACCGATAATCTTAAGACCACCAAGGTCAACCACGCCTTCGCCCAGCTTAATATCCGTACCACGGCCTGCCATGTTTGTTGCGATGGTAACCGCACCACGCTGTCCTGCCGCTGCAATGATTTCTGCTTCCAGCTCATGGAACTTGGCGTTCAGCACTTTATGAGGAATATTTTTCTTTTTAAGGTGGCCACTGATTTCTTCAGAAGCCTCAATTGTTACTGTGCCAACAAGAACAGGCTGTCCTCTGTCATAAGCTTCCTTAACGGCATTTGTGATAGCTTCCAGTTTCTCACGCTTTGTCTTATAAACAGCATCATCCAGGTCATGACGCTGTACAGGTACGTTTGTAGGAACTTCCACAACGTCCATTCCGTAAATCTCACGGAATTCTGCTTCTTCGGTAATAGCTGTACCTGTCATACCACACTTCTTTTCATACTTGTTGAAGAAGTTCTGGAATGTGATGGTAGCAAGAGTCTTGGACTCACGATTTACTTTTACTTTTTCCTTTGCTTCAATAGCCTGGTGGAGACCATCGGAATAACGTCTTCCGGGCATAAGACGACCTGTGAAGTCATCAACGATAATAATCTCATTATCCTTTACAACATAATCCTTGTCGCGGAACATAAGATTATGAGCACGAAGAGCAAGAATAATATTATGCTGAATTTCAGCATTCTCAAGATCTGCCAGGTTCTCAATTCTGAAGAAACTCTCAACCTTATGAACACCTTCCTCTGTAAGGTTAATGTTCTTATCCTTTTCATTTACAATGAAGTCGCCGGATTCTTCGCCCTGCTCACCCATGAGAATATCCAGCTTCGAAAGCTCCTTTTCCTGGCCTCTGTGGAGCTGGCGCGCGAGAATGTCGCACATCTCATAAAGTCTTGTGGACTTTCCGCTGCTGCCGGAAATAATAAGAGGTGTACGGGCTTCATCAATAAGGATGGAGTCGACCTCATCCACGATGGCATAAGGGAGGCCTCTCATAACAAGACGCTCTTTGTAAATTACCATGTTGTCACGAAGGTAATCGAAACCTAATTCATTATTTGTTGCGTATGTAATATCGCATGCGTATGCGGCCCTACGTTCTTCAGCTTCCATATGGTTCAGGATACAACCAACGGTAAGCCCAAGGAATCTGTGAATTTCACCCATCCACTCAGAGTCACGCTTTGCAAGATAGTCATTACATGTAACCACATGAACGCCGTCTCCTGTAAGAGCGTTAAGGTAAGAAGGCAATGTAGCAACAAGAGTTTTACCTTCACCTGTTCTCATTTCCGTAATACGGCCCTGATGCAGAATGATACCACCGATAACCTGTACTCTATATGGTTTCATTTTAACGGTTCTGTAGGCTGCCTCACGTACAACCGCAAATGCCTCCGGCAGAATCTCGTCCAAAATCTTTGCTTTTTCTTTTTTATCTGTTATTCCCTTGAATCTTTCTTTGAATTTAGCTGTCTTTGCTCGTAACTCATCATCGGAAAGCTTCTGCATTTCTTCATCATATGCCATTACCTTGTCAGCAATAGGCTCGATTTTCTTAAGTTCCCTGTCGCTGTGAGTGCCAAACAGCTTTGCCATTATACCCAAATTTCATAGCCTCCAAAATAAAAATCTTAGATTCAGGATGATAGACTTCACCATCATAGAATCACACTACATTTTAACATTTTTGATAGATAATAGCAATTGAATTTTCTGTTAACACTAGTATTATGTAGGCCTGAGGCCCAAATATGATTATTTAGTCCCACTTGACTTTTTTGCCTTTGTGCAAATTGCACAAAAAACCGAAACTTTATAAATAATTTACATTTACCTCTTGACACGAAAATGTGGAATTCTTTTAGTTTTCCACAGGGATTTTACCCTTTTTATGTGTGGAAATATGAGTTATCAACTAACTTTTCCACATTTTCCACCAATATGTACTATGTCTGTGGTATAAAAAGTGAAGAAATCCCCCTACACACACTATCGTCAAATTTACCAAAAATTCATTTACGTTATACGTGCTTTACATTTTTGCTTGACACGCTTTTGTCAGGCTATTCTGAACCTAACTTATAAACTCTCTGTTAATACTTGCTCATTTCCTTGTTATTCTCCCCCAAATGTGCTATTCTTTATTCAACCGAAAGAAATAAACTTTCGGATACAAATTACAAATCGCAAGGGAGTGATTTTATGCGTATTAGCACCTATGGAAAGAACATCAACGTCACCCAGGGCATGAAGAAAGCAGTCGAAGAGAAGCTTGGTAAGCTTGAGTGCTACTTCACAGAAGACACCGAGATTCATGTAACATTCAGTGTCGAAAATGGTTATAAAAAAGTCGAAGTTACTGTTCCAATGAAAGGCAGCACAATCCGAGCAGAGGAAGTCAGCGAGGATATGTATGCATCCATCGACATGATCGAGGATACTATCGAGCGTCAGCTCAGAAGATATAAGAAGAAGCTCATTGACAAGAAGCAGAGTGCAGTCAGCCTCTCACAGGCATTTATCGAAGACGACTGGGACTACGACGATGAAATTAAGATTGTTAAGACCAAAACCTTCGACATGAAGCCCATGGATCCCGAAGAAGCCTGCGTACAGATGGAGCTTCTTGGACATAACTTCTTCGTATTCAGAAACGCAGAAACCGAAGAAATTAACGTTGTTTATAAGCGTAAGAACAACACATACGGCCTCATCGAACCAGAGAACTAAACCATCCCCCAAACAAAATCAGCTCCGCCTTTCGGCGGAGCTTTTAATTTATGCCACGGGCTTTGTTTCAATACGAACCTTTGGCAATTTTTTTACTGTTGTGTAAGAATTAAGGAGATCATCTCCTGCATCCAGGGCGTTCTCACCATTTCCGGGAGGGGTAATAAGTGTTACCGTTACCTTTGTCTCTCCTGTAAGTGGTTTCTTGAAGAATGCTTCCATAAGGTCAACGCACTTGGTTCCGGGAGCCTTTCTTATCCACTGTCCATTAACTTCAATCATACAGTTAAGGTTAATGAGGTCTGCATCATCAAAGTAAAGTTCAAAGAAGTGAGGATTTGCGGGAACTGTGAAATCCATTGCTATGCCTTCACAATCGGTTGCTCCGCCGTAGCGAAGTGTCTGAACCTTTGTGAGTTCGCCTTCTTCATTTGCCACAAGGCTTTCTCTTTCCTCAATTGCAGGCAGGAACTCAGGCATATTGATGAGCTCCACATAGTAGTCCATAAGTGGCTGTTTAATGCCCACATATTTATTGTTGGGGTCCTCAATTTCCATTCCCAGACGGCCTCTGTCACGGAACTGATAGAAGGTAAAGCCGGTGAACCAGTCACCGCCATCTTTCTTGATCATTTCCACAAATTCCTTCATCATGGTAACCTGGTCATAGGGGCCTGTAACGTCACCATCTGCGTTTAATTCTGCCAGCACAAAGGGCTTACCCTGGCCGCCGTTAAGCTCTTTATAACGGTTGTATGTGGACTTAGCCATTCTGAAAACGTCCTTCAGATCATAGCGGGCAAAGCTGTTGCCGCCTTCTTCTGCCACATCGTAAGGCCATCCCCAGTGAAGTGCAAGGTACTTATCAATGGACCAGATATCTGCCGCAAGAATTGAGGGAAGGAATTCGTCTTCCTTCTCAACCTTAACGTCTCCCTCCTTCTGGATACCGCCGGCACAGATAATTGTCTTCACGTTAGGTGCTTCCTCACGGATAATCTCTGATGCATGAGCAAAGAATTCACCCAGCTCTGCATATGTGGCACGCTTTGTGAAGGGGAACCAGTCACCTGTACACTCATGATTTATACGAACCTCGACGCGACCAAATTTTCTGAGGTCATGGCCGATGGAACGAAGCTGTTCGTCAGAAAGCTTGGGATCCATTGTAAGTGTAAGTATTACGTCCATACCATGGCTTCTGATATCGCGTATCTGCTTGAATACTTCCGCATCAGGGTCACCATTAAGTCCCCCGCCGTAAGGGAAGTAATCTTCATAAGGATAATCCCATGCAAAGCTTACATTCTTGTCTGCATAAGCGTCGCAGGCACGCTGGGGCCATGTTGGCTCATTCGGATAATAGCAATACATAAGATTGATGGCACGGCACTTACGTCCTACTGTGTGCAGAATGTAATCCTGACTTACATATTCTCCTCTCTCACTGCCATCGCAAAGGTCCAAAGCATATTTTGAGGGGCCCATATGAAGCTTGTAAACCTTCTCGGGATTAACTGTTTTCATACTCTTCTCCTTTATATAAAAAATGTAAAAGCCGGTCTGAACCGCATAGCAGTCCCGGCCGGCCCAATGTTCAATTAATTATTTTGCAACATCATCAAATACAGTCTTGAGAGCCGGATACAACTGCTTCCATACATTGTATCTCTTCTCGTACTTTTCAACAAGCTCTTTTTCAGGTGCAAGTGTTTCTTTTACCTTAACAATTTCGCCTGCTGCTGTTGCAACATCCTTGTATTCACCACAACCTACAGCTGCAAGAATTGCTCCGCCGTAGCCGGGGCCTTCCTCGCTGTTCATGATTTCTACATTAACATTCATGATGTTTGCAAGAAGCTGTCTCCAGAGAGGGCTCTTTGCTCCGCCGCCTGTAGCACGGATTGTGTCAATCTTAACACCAAGTGAACGAGCAATTTCAAGTGAATCACGAAGTGCGAATGTAACACCCTCAAGTACTGCAAGTGTCATGTCTGCACGTGTTGTGTCCATTGTCATACCGATGAAGCTGCCACGTGCGTTAGGATTGTTATGAGGTGTACGCTCACCCATAAGGTAAGGCAGATAGTAAACGTGATTATCGCCAAGGCTCTTAATTGCCTTCTGCTCCTCTGCATAGTCCTTTGTTCCGATGATTTCATCCATCCACCACTTATTGGAGGATGCTGCTGAAAGCATACAACCCATAAGATGATACTTGCCTGTTGCATGACCGAACATATGAAGAGCATTGTTCTCATCAACTGCATAGTCATCACAGGAAATGAATACTGTACCGGATGTACCAAGAGATACGATGCACATACCATCAAGTGTTGTACCTGTACCAATGGCACCTGCAGCATTATCGCCTGCACCTGCAATAATCTTTACGTCCTTGTTGAAGCCATATTTCTCAGCAATGTCAGCCTTGATTGTGCCAACAACCTCATAGCTTTCGAATACCTTTGCAAGCATATCCTCTGTAATGCCGCAGATTTCAAGCATTTCAGGAGACCACTTACGATTCTTTACGTCAAGAAGGAGCATTCCGGATGCATCAGATACATCTGTGCAGAACACACCTGAAAGAACGTATGCAAGATAGTCCTTGGGAAGCATGATTTTCTTAATCTTCTTGAAGTTCTCGGGCTCGTTTTCCTTAACCCAGAGAATCTTGGGAGCTGTGAAGCCTGTAAGAGCCATATTTCCTGTGTATGCGGAAATCTTATCCTGACCGATAGTCTTGTTAAGGTACTCACATTCCTTTGTTGTTCTTCCGTCATTCCAGAGAATTGCGGGACGAATTACGTTGTCATTCTCATCAAGGATTACAAGACCGTGCATCTGGCCGCCGAAGCTGATGCCTGCCACATCCTTGAGATTAATCTTCTCAGAAAGTTTCTTCAAAGCTTCTTCCATTCCGGAAACCCAGTCAAGAGGATTCTGCTCAGACCAGCCGGGATGAGGGAAAGAAAGGCCATACTCAGCACCTGCGGTGCCCTTGATTGTGCCCTTCTCGTCCATAACAACGAGTTTAATTGATGATGTTCCAAGATCTACGCCTAAATACAACATATTTTTATCCTCCATTGGATTTTCGTTCTTAGTTTAGCATACGCGATTTGATGTTAATTATCTAACCATTTTTTATCACGATACGCGATTTATTTATCATTTTAAGCGGAACTTTTCGGAACCCGCTTAATATACTACAAATCCAGGCTTTTAGTCTGCCCCATACATCCGCGATTAACTACAGCGAAAAAGAGTGCATTCAAAAGTTTCCATATTCCTGCTCCGATAAGTGCCCCCACAAATCCGAAAAACATGTCATCGATGTCACACATATTTTTCTTTGCCGCCAGCTGAATAAGCTCCGCTGCCACGGGAAGGGCCAGAAGGATTCCAAGTCTTATGGGCCACAGAAGCTTTTCCGCGAAGGCCGAAACCAGATATCCGTAGGGCACATAAGTAAGTATGCTTAATGAAAGATATGCTGCCAGAAGGTCGGCGGAAATTGTCTTGTTTATTACCGCTTCAATGTATCCGGCAAAGGTCGCAAAGGGAATAAACTGGTATCGAACCGGTGATGCCATATTTTTCATAAACACTGTATACACGGTATAAACTCCGTACAACACCACAAGGTACATAAGCTGTTCTTTGAAAAAAACATCAAAGCCGTTTCTTTCCACGTCTCGATTGTAAAGAGCCTGAGCACCTGCAATAAGTACAGGTACGAGCACCGCAAGAGCTGCCTCATGATAATAGATTCCCAGTTCTTCCTCATGCAGTCCCACCTTAGTCAACGCAATCATAACAAGCGGATATGCAGAGGTTATAAGCATATAAGAAAAGCTGCACCAGAATCCTTCAGCCAGCAAATTAACCACAATCGCACCTGCCGTAATGACTATTGCCAGAAGAATTTCCGATAGTATTCCCACACCAAAGGCCGCCTTAAATACAAGGCACAGTGCCGCTGCCAGTACACCCACAAATGTTATTTTGTTAAAATCATTGTCCATTAAAAAATTCACCGGTCCTTTGCTTTACCGTATTTATTGTCACTGTCTCAAAAGGGAACCATTCCTTAGGAAACAGATTTGTATATTGTCGCTTCAAAAATCTTTCGTCAAGCAGCAGCACCGCTCCCACGTCGTTAACGGTGCGGATTACACGTCCTCCGGACTGCATGACCTTATTCATACCCGGATATAGGTATGCGTATTCAAATCCATTGTTATTCTTTTCATCAAAATAATACTTAAAGAGTTCTCTCTCGTATCCCACCGTAGGAAGTCCACAGCCAACAATCACCGCCCCCGTAAGCCTGTCCCCAGTAAGATCGATGCCTTCCGAAAAGATACCACCCATTACACAAAGACCGATAAGCGTTTCATCCGGCTCATTTACAAAGCTCTGCAGAAAGTCCTCTTTGTCTTCTTCTGTCATATCTCTTCTTTGGGGCAGAACTTTTGCCGGCGGATTATCTCCCCAAACCTTCATAACATCCTCCAACATCTTGTAGGAGGAGAAAAAGACCATATAGTTACCCTTCTTAACAGATGTAAAGGCCTCAATATAGTTTGCCACTTTTGCATACTCATCCTTGGAACGCTTTGAATAGCGGGTTGTAACGTCCCCTCCCACCATAATCAGTCGTTTTTCCGGCTTAAAGGGTGATGGTGCATAAATTGCATAATCATCTTTTTCGCCGCCAAGCTGCTCCTTATAGTAGTCCATAGGCAAAAGGGTCGCACTGAAAAGAATTGATGACTGAGTATTATCCAGCCTTTTCTTAAGCTGACCTGCCGGTTCCATGCACAAAAGCTTAATTCTGAAATCACCACCGGGCAGGAAGTCCGTAAAGATACGGTATGATTCGTCCATAGTTTCGTATACGTCTATAAAAGAACGCACACTGAAAAACAGATCCAGAACATCATTTTTTGTTTCAGGCTCCAGCACAGCCTCCTCCAGAAAATCTTCGAAAGCCGCTGCCAGTCGTTGGCATCTGTTATAAAGAATATCACAATCGTCCCAAACCTGAAAGTCTTCACACTCTCTTTTAAGATCCAGCAAAGACTTGTTACACTGCTCAAGACAAGACTCCATCTTTTTGCTTTTTCCTGTAATCTCGCGCTTAACTCTTAAAAAGTCTTCCTTAACAAGCTCTGCCGAATACATTTCCCGGGCACGCTCCAGCAGATTATGAGCCTCGTCTATAAGGAACACATAATCATTCTTTTTCTCATCGGCAAAATATCTCTTAAGGCTTGCCCTAGGGTCAAAAGCATAGTTATAGTCGCAGATGATGGCATCTGCCCATAAAGAGACATCAAGACACATTTCAAAGGGGCAAACACAATATTTCTCTGCGTACGAAAACACAATATCGCGAGTTATTGTCTCCTCCTTGTTCAGCATTTCAAATATGCAGTCGTTAACACGGTCGAAATGCCCTTTTGCTCTGAGGCAGGAAGCCGGATTACAGGATGGAGAATCCAGCACGCAACTCTTTTCCTTTGAAGTAAGTGTTACAAATCTGAACTTAAGGCCCTTTCCGGCAAGCAGAGAAAAAGTATCCTCCGCAACGGTTCTTGCAATTGTTTTGGCAGTAAGATAAAAGATCTTGCTGCTTTTTCCTTCTCCCACAGACCACACGGCAGGAAATACGGTGGATATGGTTTTACCGACCCCGGTCGGAGCTTCTATAAACAGCTTTTTCCCGCGGCTTATTGATGTATAAACGTTAGAGACCAGCTCTCTTTGCCCGTCCCTGTACTCAAACGGAAACTTTAGTCCCTTAATGGTTGCGTTCCTTTTCTCTTTCCACTGAAGCTCCCAAAAGAGCCACTTGGAATACTCCTTTACAACACCCTCAAACCAATGAACTAAATCATATACCTGATGTTCCGACTTAAATCGCTGTATTTTCTCATTTTCAACATTTATGTAGGTCAGCTGAACGCTGATGTCCGTGAGACACTCCGCTTCTCCGTAAATAGCTGCGTAGCACTTGGCCTGGGCCTCATGAATAAATATCGGAGCCTCCATATGTTCCACATTAAGACCGGTGCTTTTAATCTCATCAATCATAACGGCACCGTTTTCGTCGGTAAAAATACCATCCGCACGGCCGTCTACAATCAGCTCAATAAAATCACCTTCCTGTTCAAGCAGAAAAGTTTTCTTGAGCGGCACCTCCGCCTTATATCCAACAGGCTGAGACTTCTGTATTTTTTTATGTAATCTTGTGCCCTCCTGCATGGCATCAAAATCAAAATGAGTAGATGAATTATCTATGTCACCCGATCTTAAAATGAACTCCACAAGATTTCGCACAGAGATGGACTGTTTTGCTTCACTCATAATGCTTCGATTAAAGAAAGGCATGGGCAAATTTTACCCATGCCGGAATCAATTCAATTTAAGGCGCCTGAACTACCTCTTTCTTCACCCATATTGCAGGACGGATAGCTGCCCAAAGTGTTGAATTCATGCCTGTATCAAAGAGAAAACCATTAGGGCTCATGGCATCGGCATATGTGCCGTCACGATAACTCCTGATCCACCAGGTGGAAATCTGATCATGTTCCAAATCCAGGAATAAATTGCTCTTATCCATTCCCAGCCTGTCATATTCTGCTACCATCTGATCATACGTCTGCTTGATTGCATACTTGGTAAGGTACAACCTGCAGCAGTCTACATTGTCAGGCAGACTGTAATCCAGATACTCTGCACATTCTTCTTCCGTAAGCAGAAAGACTTTGTCGGTGGATGTACGATTATTTCCACCTGTTATTACAGTAGTTTTTATCTGTGCCTTCTCTTCTGAGTCAAAGGCCGCCCCCATAAATGCTCCATTAAGCCAGGATTTCAGCGTGCATGTGGTCCACATTCCTTTTCCGGAAGGCTGTCCGGTCATAGGATCGTTAACAAGATCATACTCCTTCGCATCCAGACCATATCTGCTTACAAGCAACAACGCTCCATCTTTTTCTCCACCGACAATCCACTCAATGGGTTCCTTGCCGTTTGATGTGTCGTTGTCCTGTTCATAATGTCCGAATACTACCACATCACCTTTTTTTGCCTCGTTCACTGCCATCGGCGTAGGAGTCGGCGTATTGGTGGGCGTCAGCGTAGGTGTAGGTGTTGATGTTGGCGGCTGTGTCGGCATAAGATCCGGCACAGGTGTTGACGTAGCCGTTGGTCTTGGTGTTGCTGTAGGTCGTGCAGTCGGAGCCACCGTCGGTGTTCCGGTAAGATATATTACTATAAATGTTCCCGGTGTAGGTGTTGCATCCGGATAGTTTGTGGGAGTAGGCCCGGGTTTCGGTGTTTTCTCAGGTCTTGGTGTATTGGTCGGACGCTGAGGTCTTTCTGTAGGCGTAGGTGCCTTCGTCGGAGCCGGTGTCTTTGTAGGTGACTTTGTCTTTTCAGGCTTTGGCGTAGCTGTCTTTTCAGGCACATTTGTAGGCTCTGCATGCTCACCACTTGCCCCGGGGAACAAATCTCCGATGTCGGTAAATCCCGAACCTTGACCATCGCTTCTGGTGGGCACAGGTGAAGGCGTTGCTGTGGCCGGCTGCTCAACATGCTGGTGATTCTGAATCACCTTTATTGTTGGAGTTGCCGCAGGAATCTGAAAGCCGGGATAGTGCTTCTGCCCGCATCCCTGAGCAACAAAAGCAAGTGCAATACCTGCAAGTATGAAAATGTACTTAAGCCCTTTCTTCAAACCGTTGCCTCGTATTAGTTCTTGATATCAATAATCCTATATCCATCAATCGTGTACACAGGGAAATAGCTGGCTGTCTTGCCGGTCACCTGCTGATAAACAGAAGTGATTGTGCCGGTATCCATCGTTCCTACGGGCACAGCAACCGTTACAGTTCCGGCACTCTTCTGTGACTCAATAAGAGCCCTGACGCCCTCTGTATTGTTTGCCATAAAACGCTTGTACCCATAAAGTCTGTAGGTTCTGTCTGTGCACTTATGTGTAAAGGAAGATTCCGGAACGTGTGTTGCATAAAGTTCCTTGTCATCCAACATGAAATACTTATAGAAAACATGATTCGGAATGTCTCTTCCGGTGTTTGTGTCAATGGGGTCGTCCCATGTAAGATCAAGATTGTACCACTTTCCATCAACCTTAACCTGGTTCCATGCGTGCGGTCCGCCATCGGCCTTTCCGGTTATTACTTCCGCTTCCACATCATTAATAAGCATAAAGAGCATAAACGCCTCTGCATAGCCGTCACATACGCCCTTGCTGTTCTTCAGTACACCGTATGCCTTGTGGGAATCAGAAGAAGCCTTTGAGTCATATTCCGTATTTTTAATAATATAGCTATATACTGTAAGTACTTTATCGATATCCGACATTTCCTTAAGTTTCATTTTCTTTGAGAGACTTCTTATCTCATCCAAAGTCCACTGCTCATGTCCTGAAAGTCTTGATTCGTCTCCCGTCCTGATTGCAGTAAGAAGGTTGGCTGCCGCTTTCGTTTCAACATCAGTGAACATAATAGCAACGCCGTTTGTATATATTCCGCTTCTGCCGTAGTCAATGGAAAGAGATGTGATTTCAGGATAGCGTTCCATGTAATACTCAGGTGTATGAACCAGTGATGCGTCCGAGTAAAGAACCGGGAACATTGAGTACAACTGGGCAGTGGCAACAACAAATGCATCCGCCTTCTTTTCACTGTTGCAGAATATTTTAAGCCCTTCGGGCGTAGATTCAGCCATCGCACTGTTATACTTCCTAAGCTTGGAAACTATGGCAGACGCATTATCATTTACATCCTTGGACGCCATTTTGGTAGGTGCCGGGGTAGCGGTGGATGTGGTGATAGTCTCGCTCTTCCATGGTTTGTCTTCCTTATGGGGAGCCGGAGTTCTTGTTACCGTTGCTGTAGGTGTAACAGTAATAATTCCATCCTCACTGAGAAGTGCTTCAGAAAAGGTGAACGTAAGCTCGCCCCGCGTCGGTGTGGGGAAATACTTCGTAGGAACCTTAGGCAGTTCGCCCACATAAACCGGCTCCTCGGTGCATCCCGCAGAAATCGCCAGAACGCATACAATCACGGCTGAAAGTATTAGGTTTTTAACCGTCTTCTTATTCATTCTACTAATTTGCCAGAATCTTTTCAAGCTCCTGACATGCCTTTTCATAATCTGTAAACAAAATACCCTTGATGCCGCATTTTTCGGCACCTGCTATATTCTCCGCTCTATCATCAAGGAATACGCATTCGGAAGGATTTAATTCAAATCTTCTGAGCAGTTCCTCGTAGATTTCAGGTTCAGGCTTGACCTTACACACCTCGTAAGAAATCAGCTTACCATCAACATGCTTTATGAACCCCATATGACCATTTTCAAGACATTTATTAAAGGATGTACGTCCATAATTTGAGAGGATGTAAACCCTGTATCCTCTGTTTTTCAGACTTTTTATCCATTCTTCGGAGTAGTCATAATCCATTACCACTTCTCCGACGTACTTAAAGAACTCTCTGATTTTATCTGCATATTCAGGGCAATTATTGCAGCAGCCTTCTATGATTTCCTCATCGCTCATAAGGCTTCTGTCAAACTCATTCCACATGTTGCTGCGGGTCGTCGCCTTTGCCATCTTATCGAAGACCTCACCGTCTACCCCAAGCTTTTCATGGAAAATCTTTTCCCAGCAAAAATGTCCGAGAACATTGCCTATATCAAAGATTATGTTCTTTATCATTATTTATTCCTCATCGTCATCCATTGCACCGGTAAGCTCAGCAAACTCCGCCTCATCCAGCAGCTCATCGAAAGCATCTGCTACAATGTCAAATTCCTCATCGCTTTCTATGGAATCGATTTTTATATCATCAAGATTGGAAACATCGCAGCGGTAAAGCATGATGTCATCATCCTCTTCAGCATTCTCATCCAGCAGTGCAATATAGTCTCTTGTGGTATCATTATCAACCTTCACGGGGAAGATGGCGATAACGTCGCAAGTGATTTCCGAATGATCATCCAACTCAAGTGTAACCTGTTCCAAATCGATATTTTTCTTAGCCATGACAGCTCCTTTTGTCATAAAAATACTGTTAATAATTTTACCCGAGAAAGGGGCAGATTAAGGATTATTATACTACAAGTCACCTCCTTACACAAGCTGATATTGTATTTCTAAATTTTCTATAAACACCCCAAAGATGCAGAAAAAAAAGCTCGAATCGCCTCTTGTACAGCTGATTCGAGCCCAAATATTAAATTTTACTTACCTACGTGACGGTTTGCCTGTTTTACTATTTTTTCAGCCAGATAGTATGGAATTGCTCCTTCTGAATTGTTTACTACACAGTCAAAGGTTCCATCTCTCATACCATCAAGATACATAAGAATTTCCGGATCATTGTGTGGTCTTCCGGGGAACTTTTTGTAAATCATATCTTCTGCAATCTTCAGTACCTTCTGTGCAAGTTTTGAATGTCTTGACAGTTCTGTAAGGGAAGATGACATAGAATAAGGTGCTGTTCCTGAAGCATTGAAATCGATTATCGGATCGCCCTCTTCTCCATCTGCAAGAATGTATTTTCTTGTCTTCATAGACTCGATGGCTGCCTCCTCTGTAATAGTCTCAAGAGCTGCATCCTTCACCGACTTAATCTCTATTTCTTCGTAAAGCTTCAGGTCCTGAGATGACGCTCCCGCAAGAATATGATAAACACCTTCCGGAACTGCAAAGTCCTCACCGTTCACATCATAAATGGCAAAGCTTCTTTCGTCCAAATCAACTGTAACCTCAACGCTTTCTCCCGCCTTTATAAACGGCTTCGCAAAACCTTTGAGTTCCTTTACGGGACGTCCGGTAAAGTCTTCTGTTGCCACCTGCTTTTCAGGATTACATACATAAACCTGTGCAGCCTCATAGCCATCTCTGTTACCTGTATTCTTTATTGTAAATGAAACCTTATAATTAAGGGGCTTCTCACCTGCTGTCACCTTCATGTCGCTGTACTCGAAGGATGTGTATGAGAGGCCATATCCAAAGGGATAAACCGTTTCTATCTTCTTTGTGTCATAATGACGGTAACCGATAAGTACACCCTCGTTGTAAACCACGTTTTTGTCACGCTTTCCGAAATTTCCGAAAGCCGGTGTATCTTCCAACTTCACCGGGAACGTTTCTGCCAGCTTTCCGGAAGGGTTCGTCTCTCCCGTAAGAATGGACACAGCCGCTTCACCGGTAGCTTCGCCGCAAAGATACATATGAAGTATTGCACGGACTTTATCTCTGAAAGGAATGTCGTAAGGAGCACCACTGAAGGATACAAAAACAACATCAGGGTTTTCTGCATATATCTTATCAAACAGAGAAATCTGGTTCTGCTGCATTGCCAGAGTTGTGCGGTCATAGCCCTCTCCTTCCGCAAGGTCCGTAAGACCTCCGAAGAAAATGACAGGAGTTCCGTTGCCCTTTGTTTCTGCCACAAGATTAACAGCCTCCATTTCCAGCTGAATATCTTTCTCATCAGTATCAACGCGGTATCCTGCAGCAAAATTAACCTTAATCCCCTTCTTGGATAATGCTTCCAAAGCATTTACATAAGAGGGTACGTTAATGTGGCTGCTGCCGCCGCCCTGGAATCGCATGGTTCTTGCCAGTTCACCGATAACAGTAACTTCAGTGATATTTTCAAGCGGAAGTACACCATCATTTTTCAAAAGGACAGCACACTTCTTTGCAACCTCTACTGCTGTACCATGATAGTCATGAGGCTTCTTCAGACGGTTCTTTGCAGTATACTTTTCCACCAGCTTCATCATTCTGTCAGCCGCTGTGTTGATATCGAGGACATCAACCTGACCTGCCTTAAACTGCTTCTGCATCCTTGAAGGATGAACGCCTCTTGATGACGGCATTTCCAGGTCCATGCCTGCCGCTACGGACTTCGCAAGGTCTGAGCATGCACCCCAGTCAGACATAACAAGACCTTCAAAGCCCCACTCATCTCTCAAAATGGTATTCTGAAGATAATTATGTTCTGTAGCATGTGTGCCGTTTATCAAGTTGTAGGATGACATAATTGTTGCAGGCTGTGATTTTTTTACAGTGTTTTCAAAGGCTGCAAGATAAATCTCACGAAGTGTTCTTTCGTCAATTACACTGTTTGATATCATTCTTGTTGTTTCCTGAGAGTTGGCTGCGTAATGTTTAAGGCTTGTTGCAACCCCCTGCTCCTGGACAGTCTTTACGTAACGAGCCGCAATTTGTCCCGCAAGGTACGGATCTTCAGAAAAATATTCAAAATTTCTGCCGCAAAGTGGCGAACGCTTCATATTGGTTCCGGGGCCGAGGAGTACGGATACATCCATATTCCATGCCTCTTTTCCAAGGCTTTCTGCCATATCTCTGATTGCATCCAGATCCCAGCTGCAAGCCAGTGCCCTGGCTGTTGGATAGCAGGTGGCAGGAATAGAATCCTTGTTGCCGTTATTAACTTCCGGCTGGCTTCTTAATCCATGAGGGCCATCAGAAAGATGAATTGAAGGAAGCTTTCCGTCCAGGTCATCGTTATGCCATGCCCCTTTTCCTGATAAAGTTCTGATTTTCTCGTTAATTGTCAGCATTTGTAAACCCTCCGTCAAAAGTATTTGTATGTATTGTCAAGTCCGTGTATATCACTGCCACAGACAATCTTCTTGCCGGACTTAAGATATTTGTTCACCTTAAGCTTTCTTGACAGTTTGTGGAAGCTTCTTGCATTAATCTGGTATGTAATATAGTCCATATCAAATTCCAGAATCTGAGAAGGATTGTACCTCTCCACATGAGCCAGAATGATTTCGCAACCATATTTCTCATGAACAGCCTTCAATGTTTTCATAGCCTTATCTGTATCAAATTCCACAAAAGGGAACTCCAAAAGAAGGTGATTGAAGCCCTCCTCTTTTGCAATAAGCGAATCCAGCCCTTCCATTTTCTCAATGCCCGGACACCACAAGGTTTCCGCACACGGAACGAGAACTATTCCCTTTTCTTTTGCAATCGTTTTAGCTACCCGCAGTCCGATTTCACGCTTCTCCAGAAACTCCTCAACCCTGTCATTCTGAGGATAAAAATGTGAGGTTGAAATCACAGTAGTAACTCCGGCCCGCTTTGCCATTTCCAGCTGTTCGCGGCACATATCAGTATTACTGCAGCCGTGGTCAACCGTAGGCAGAATGTGGCAATGATAATCAATACTTCCATCGTAGGGTTTATTCATATTTAACCTCTTTGTAAATTAGCTTGAATTAATATTGTTCGCATGATAGAATTAACAAATCTTTGAATTGAGGTGTTACATGCCAAGAAAATCTACTCGTTTATTCATTTTTTTCGGAATACTGCTGATAGGCATTATGTTCATCTTCATGTTTTCCGATCAAAGTGGTGATCAATCACATAAACTAAGCGAATTTGTTTCCCGCCAGACAGTAAAGGTTATGAACGAAACCTTTCACTGGAGTCTGAGCGATTATGACATTAAACGCTTTACCGGCCTTGCCGACGGTCCTGTTCGTAAGTTTGCACATATCTGCATTTATACGGGACTTTCCATTGGTTCCGCTTTAGCCTTCGTAATTCTCAGATGGGGCAGACCAAAGCCGACTGATTATTTTATAATTCAGGGCGTTGTTCTCCTTGTCGCCATCGCCGACGAAATAAACCAGAAGTTTTCCGGTGGTCGCGGTGCCAGTGTTCGAGATGTCTTTATCGACTCTTTTGGTGGCTTTGTGGGAATCATTTTTATTCACTTCATAATCGGTTTCTTCGCCTGGCTAAACAATCCTCATTCTTCTTCAAACACACAGAATTCAAATGGTCTGAAGGAAAATAAATCAGAAGAAGCTTTGTCTTCATCGGATAAGTAATTACTGAATTTAAGCACCAGTTCAGAATTCTCTCGAGTCTTTACAGCCTGTACCCATACAGGCTGTTTTTTTGCGGTCATATTACATATAACCACTGTATTCTTATCATCTGTATATCTTCTGAATGCATATACATTTTCAGGGCTCTTCAGGCGTTCATATTCACCCCATTGCAGGGTTTCACTGTCCTTTCTGAACGCAATCATTTTCTTGTAAAAAGCAAGAACACTGTCATCATCCTTTAGCTGCTTTTCGACGTTTATATAGGCATGATTCGCATTAATCTTCAGCCAGGGCGTTCCCTTTGTAAATCCTGCCCCTACGTCTCCGCTCCACTGCATCGGTGTACGTGCATTATCGCGTGTGGTAAGCTTTAATAACTTATCTCTCAGTCTGTCAGGGAAGTGTAAGCTCTTCATCGTTCCATCCACTGTATGACTTTCCACATCCTGCATCTCCGAAAGGTCCTTAAAATCGCCGTTTGTCATACCGATTTCCTGACCCTCGTAAATATATGGAGTTCCCCTCAGCGAAAGTAAGAGGCCTGCCAGCATTTTACAACTTATATCATGATACTCATCATCATTACCGAAGCGGCTCACCGAACGCGGCTGGTCGTGATTTTCAAAGTAGTTCGCATTCCACTCCATATCATGCTGCCACCTGTCCAGTGCCTTTATAAGGCGTTTCGGCCTGTACTTGGTTTTGAACCATTTTATGCCAATCTGGTCACATTCCATATGCTCAAAGCCAAAAACCATATCCAGCTCTTTTCTGTCAGAGCCGCAAAGGTCCATAGCCATTTTTGTATCCACCAGAACGGTTTCTCCCACAGTAAAACAATCATATTTTGACAGAACATCCTCACGAAGACGTCTCAGAATATCATGGTTACCTTCAGTACTATGATAGTACTCAAGCCCCGTCAGTGCAATCTTCTTTTTGCCGTCCTCCAGCGAATTCTTGTATAACACATTTATAACATCGCACCTAAAGCCCGCAATTCCTTTGTCCAGCCAAAATCGCAGAATGTTGCAGACTTCATCGTATACTGCAGGATTATGCCAATTAAGGTCAGGCTGTTTCTTATCAAACAAATGCAGATAATAAAGATTATCCTCACCGGGCACCTTTTCCCAGCAATCACTTCCAAAGAAGGATCCCCAGTTATTAGGTAATTTCCCGTTTTTCCCTTCTTTGAATATATAATAGTTCTTGTATTTATGGTCACCTTCAACAGCTTTTTTGAACCACTGATGCTCATCCGATGTATGATTAACAACCAGGTCCATAATTATTCGAATATCTCTGATTTTCGCCTCTCTTATAAGCATCTCCATGTCATCCATTGTGCCAAAGTCAGGATGAATTGCCCTATAATCAGAAATATCATATCCATTATCGCAGTTTGGGCTGGCATAAACGGGGCTCAGCCAAATAATGTCCACTCCCAGTTCCTTCAAATAGTCCAGCTTGGAAATAATCCCGGGAATATCACCAATACCGTCACCATTTGAGTCACAAAAAGAGCGTGGATAAATCTGGTACACAACACCGTTTCGCCACCATTTTCTATCTTTCACGCTCATACTCTTGTCCTCTGTTCCATTTTATTTTATAAAACAAAAAAACTCAGAACACACAAGCATTCTGAGTTCATAAGAGGCGACGACCGGATTTGGACCGGTGATCAGGGTGTTGCAGACCCGTGCCTTACCACTTGGCTACGTCGCCTAACCGCTGTTGTCTCTCAAACAGCTTGCTTATTGTACCTTAAAACCCTACGCTTGTCAACGAAAAATTTCGATTTTCACAACTTTTTTGACATCTCTTTCGCAACACATTATTTACATGTACGAACACGGTACATCAATCACAACATCAGAACAAGGATATGCCGCACAGGGATGTATATACCCGGTTTCCACATCCGATGCTCTTCTGAAATCATTAGCTTCCGGCATATATACGGATCCCTCAAGAAGCTTTGAACGGCAAAAACCGCACTCACCACTTCTGCAGGCAACAGGAGCCTTTATTCTTGCCTTTTCCAATGCAACCATCAGCGGTTCATTTGCCGAAGCCGTAATTCTGAACTCTTTTCCCCCCTGACGCACAACCAACTTGTAACGTCTTCCCTTGCACTCTATAGGATAGTCTTTACATTTCCACACTTCCGCAGGAACAGGAGTAAGTTCAAATCTGATTTTTCTTGATGGAATAAACAGCTTAGAAGACTCTTTTCGCATATGCTCCATAAAGCCGGCATTTCCACACACTATCAAGCTGTAGTCCTGGGGTGCATACTTATTTATGATGTAAGAATTAATAAGTCCATATTCATAATCCGGACGCTTTTCGTTTGCAAGTACATGAACAAGCTTTACTCTATCACATTCTGCAACAACATCGCTTAATGCATCAAAGCAAATAATGTCTCTCTTTGTGGCACAACCATAAAGAATTGTCAGGTTAAAATCCTCATTTCCATCGCGAATTGCTCTGGCCATGGCCAATGCAACAGTGATTGAGCTGCCACCGATAGCAGCCACAACATTTTCCCCGTCTCTCAATGGCTCATGATAGAAATGACCCATTGGACCCGATACCTTTAGCCTATCACCAATCTTATATTGAGAAACCGCCCAAAGTGATGTAAACCCGTCCGGATAACCTTTTATTGTAATCTCATACTTACCATATTTAGCTTCTTCCGGAGAGGACATAAGTGTATAAGGACGCACATACTCATAACCATCAATTTCATGCACTACCGTTACATACTGACCTGCTCTGAACATTGCCGCCGGTTCCCCATCTGCACGCTTCAAAACAAAAGTTTTTGCGTTCGCTCCAGGGTATTCTTTTATATTTTCAATAACCATCTCCTGATAATCCGGATGGTTTCTTTTCGCCATTGCATTAATGGCATAATCTGAAACAATATCAGCTTCAGGTGCCTTTTCTATTACCTTCAGACGATCCTCGCCCAAATTCTTAAACTTCAGCATTCCGGTAACTCCCATAGGAGTGACCTTTATTTTTTTGTTTTTATTATCACTCATATGGTTTACTTACTCTCCATCTTTGCCAAATCACCGATAGCTGCCATTGCAACACTTTGCCCATTAGCATAGGCCATGTTATATCCATCACCATGTGCTCCCGCAACTCCGATAAGCCGAAGCCCCGGAATATCCTGTTCCTTATGCATGGTCATCATTCTTGCAAGCATACTGTCCCAATCACCTACATCAAAGCCATATACCGCTCCATCAGGAACATTCACATATCTGGCAAACGTAAGCGGTGACGCAGTCTCCATTTCTTCTATATGCCCTGAAATATCGATTCCGCCACGCTCCTTGAGCTCACGGACAAGCTCCGAAGCAACCTTGGACTTCTGCCAACCATATCTGGCAGGATCTATATCGTTCCAATCATCAGCAGACGTAAAAGTAGTCAAAGCAACTATACACGTTCCCTCAGGAGATGCCTCCTGATTCACCACATTGTTGCAGGTAAGAATAAAGAAATCATCATGCATAAATACCTTAAAAATATTCTTATATTCTTCAGCAGAATCCGATGTACCAAAAAAGAAAATAGAATAATCCTTAATGCCTAACTCCTTCGCAGAACAATCCAATCCAAAATAGCATGTATACATAATTCCACTATAATTTCCCTTTCTGGCAGCTGACAACTTCTTCTGCCATGCAGGAACCATCTCTTTCGGAACCATTTTAGAATACACAATGTCCGGATTTATATTAGCCAGAACATAATTACATTCCACTGTGCCATTGGTTGTTTTTACGCCGCATAACTTTCCGCCATCAAACAGAAACTCCTCGGCACGACAATTAAACCATACCTCACCGCCTAAGTCTCGAATTCGCTCCAACATGGCATTGCTGATTTCGTGAGAAGTATGCTTCGGAATGTACGCATATTCATCAATGTAGCATTTAATCATCTGAGAGTAATGAACAAAATTAAGACGAGATAAATCCACACCCAAATAAGGCCAGTAAGTCGATAAAATATCTATAGCCCTCTGTGGTAAGCCAACAGCCTTAAAAACCTTTAATGTAGGATAAGCACCTGTACGAAGAAAATCCCCGTGCTCCTTAAACAAAACCTCGGTTTCCGGGGCCTTTCCACCGGTAACATAATCAATTCCCTTCGTAGTTTTATCAAACAAATCAAACAGACGCTCCATAGCTTCCCTGGATCCCGGAACGTAGCTATCCATAGCATCAATAAATTTCTCTCTTCCGGCCGGCATAGTAACATCCATTGCCCCACCATCAGAATATTTAGAAATAACACGAAAACAATCGTCTATCTTTACCCAATCG
This sequence comes from Lachnospiraceae bacterium, assembly GCA_024403375.1. GTDB lineage: Bacteria > Bacillota > Clostridia > Lachnospirales > Lachnospiraceae > RGIG3528. The sequence continues at coordinate 434 of JAKSRZ010000016.1, read as the reverse complement.
ACCTTTACCCCATAATATTCCATTAACTTACGAACACTACCGGGTGCCTCTTTCGACCCAACATTACAAAGCTCATGCAAACTCGGATCAAATTCATATCTTCCCCTTACAAAACTGCTTGCACACCCACCCGGAAGATTATGCTGCTCAATAACCAATATTTTCTTCTTTTCCTTTAGAAGCTGAAGAGCGGCAGAAAGCCCAGCATTACCCGCCCCAACAACTACTACATCATATTTTGCCATCTCGGTCTCCTATTATAATCCCCAATAATCTGACATAGAAAAAATTATACCATGTTGTCGATTTTCAGTAAAGAACAGCATGGCTTGTTTTGTAAAAAGAAGACAAAAAAAATCACTTGTTTTCACAAGTGATTTAACTCCCCGAATTGGGCTCGAACCAACAACACCTCGGTTAACAGCCGAGTGCTC
>JAKSRZ010000159.1 GCA_024403375.1 Lachnospiraceae bacterium | reverse complement strand
TTCTGGACGGGAGGAATTTTAGGCTTTTTATTGATGCTTTTTAAAAAATATTCTTTAAGAAGCGTTATTCCCTTTGGGCCATTTCTGGCAATGGGCGTGTGGATTTCGTATATATTTGGCGATGCAATAATAATATGGTATGAGGGCTTGCTGAATGGATGAAAAAGGAGCTTCGCTTATTGAGTTATTAGTTGTCTTGGCGATTATGGCTTTAATTACAGCGATGAGCATGCCTAAGCTGGGCTTACTGCAAAAGAATGAGTTGGAAATAGAGGCCGCATATTTAGCAGCTGAGTTAAGATATGCACAGGAATTATCATATACTGTTCAGCAAATTCACAATGAGTTTCCCTTAGTTCAAGCTGATAGTACTCCGAGGTTTGTTGTTCAAGGAAGAGGCTATTATATAATGCAGAATGGGAAAATGTATCATAACCATACTTTGCCTGAGAGGATTAGCATAAAAACAAATAGAAATAACTTTATTTTTTCATCGGGAGGAACAGCGCAGACAGTTACAATTACCTTAGAACAGGGGAAGAAACGCATATATGTGATTGTAGATATAGTCGGAAGAATCAGAGTATCAGACGTTCCGGCTGTTTAACAGCATACATGGTTGAAGTTTAAGGGCAAAAAATGTATAATTAAGAGTGGTCTTTAACACGACTGGTTTTCTTTAAATCAGTTATAATATTGCGAAACTTATTATGGATGGTGATAAAATGAAAGTTACGGAAAAAGATCTTGAGAATGTAGCAGTCCTTTCCAGATTAGCTGTGCCTCAGGCAGAAAAAGAGGAATATTTACAGAAACTGAATAATTTTTTGGAATATGTAGATACTCTCAGTTCTTTAAATACGGAAGAAGTTCAACCCACGGCGCATGTATTGCCGTTGAATAATGTTTTCCGTGAAGATGTAATCAAGCCGTCATTGGATAGAGATTTAGCACTCTCTAACGCTCCGTTGCAGGAGGAAGGCTATTTTAAAGTACCTAAAATTCTTGAAGACTGAGAAAAGGAGGATTTTTCTGTGAGCTTATATGATAAAACCGCACATGAACTGCATGATATGTTGGTGCAGAAGGAAGTGTCGGCTGTTGAACTGACAAATGATGTGCTGAAAAGAATAGATTTGGTTGAGGAGAAGGTTAAAGCCTATCTGACTGATACAAGAGACATTGCGTTAAAACAGGCAAAGCTTGTAGATGAAAAGATAGCTGCAGGTGAGAATATTTCTTTCCTGGCAGGTATTCCCGGTGCAATTAAGGATAATATTTGTACTAAAGGTGTCCGTACTTCTTGCGCATCTAAAATGTTGGATAATTTTGTTCCTCCTTATGATGCAACTGTTATGCAGAAATTGGCTGCTGAGGATATGGTTATGCTTGGCAAGCTGAATATGGATGAATTTGCTATGGGTGGTTCTACAGAGAACTCTGCTTTTTATCCTACACATAATCCATGGAATTTGGATTGTGTACCGGGCGGCAGTTCCGGTGGTAGTGCGGCTGCAGTTGCGGCAGGCACTGCTGTATGGGCTCTTGGCTCGGACACAGGCGGTTCAATCCGCCAGCCGGCATCGTTCTGCGGTGTTGTAGGTATGAAGCCGACTTATGGCCGTGTTTCAAGATATGGCTTAGTAGCGTTTGCTTCTTCGCTTGACCAGATTGGTCCGTTGAGCCGTGATGTAACTGACTGTGCGAATATCCTTAATGTTATCGCCGGTCATGATGCAAATGATTCTACATCTTCGCCGGCAGAGGTTCCTGATTTTACGAAAGCCTTGCAGAGCGATGTTAAAGGCATGAAGATTGGTCTGCCAAAGGAATATTTTGTTAAGGGCATTGAACCGGAAGTAGAAAATGCTGTAAGAAATGCGGTTAAGCAGTTCGAGCAAATGGGT
>JAKSRZ010000158.1 GCA_024403375.1 Lachnospiraceae bacterium | reverse complement strand
GTGCCGACAAGAATCCTAATCCGGACAGACTTTACGGACGCATCATAATTGCCGCAATCTGGATTGCTCTGATACCGGTCCTTGGCAAATATGTAGTTATTGGAATATCCGGCCTTCTGGTGTTTGCGGTAAATAGTAATTACCTTGTGTGGGCAGCCTTTGTGGCCTGCATGGTAATATTCGTTTTCCCACTTTTTCTTCTCGGAACAGTTACACCTTGCCTTGTAAAATATACAGTTGACGACCTGGGAGACAGCGGAAAAACTGTAGGTATGCTTAATGCTTCCAATACTATCGGCAGCATCATCGGCACCTTCATTCCCACCTTCGTTACTATTCCTGCTGTGGGAACATCCATTACTTTCCTGATTTTTGCCGGAATTCTGCTTCTTCTTTCCATCATTTACTTCACAAGCGGTAAAATCAAATCCGTAAAAGCGATTGTTGGAATTATTGTGTTTATCATCGCCTGCTGTACAGGCCACTCCGACAGCTTTGCGTTCTGGGAGAGCGATCTGACCTACGAGGGTGAGTCGGTTTATAATTACCTTCAGGTTAAGGAGGATGATTCCTCAGTCTATTTATCCACCAATGTTCTGTTTGGCGTCCAGTCAGTATACGAAAAAAGTGAACGCTTGACCGGTATGTATTATGACTATGCCATGGCGGCTCCCGAAATGGCAAAAATCAACGAAAAGGACAGTCTGGATGTGCTTATCCTTGGAATGGGAACAGGCACTTTTGCCACCCAGTGCCAAAGATATTTTGGTGAGAATACAAAGCTGAATATAACCGGTGTGGAAATCGACGAAGATATTACAAAACTTTCCCGCGAATATTTTCACCTGGACGAGACCGTTCCCGTTATTACCTATGACGGACGTGCATATTTGAACGTAATCGATTCAAAATACGATGTCATAATGGTTGACGCATATCAGGACATCACAATTCCATTTCAGATGTCTTCAGTAGAGTTCTTCACACTTGTAAAAAACCACCTTAAAGATGATGGAATAATGGTGGTGAACCTCAATATGCGTGGGAACGACGACGGAGACATTAACCAGTACCTTTCGGATACTATTGCATCTGTTTTCCCCGAGGTTTATACTGTGGAAGTACCCTATGCAACCAACCGTGAACTTTTTGCTTCTTTGGATGGAAAGATGCTGGAAAAATTTGACAATAATGTTTCTCTTGAGACAAATCCGGCACTGACGAACTTTATGAATCGTATGCGTCCAAACATACAGGAATATGTGGGCGGAAATCATATAATGACCGACGACAAGGCTCCGGTGGAACTGCTGGGAATGAAAGTAATTGACGCGCTTATCGGAGACGAGGTTTCCTACTACAAGGATGTTTTTAAGGAAAAAGGATTCCGAGGGCTTATAGAAGAATTACAATGATTTTCTGATGAAGGAGAAAAATATGAGCAGAGTAAATTTAGGCGTTAAGCCATATTCGGCTCCACAGCCTGTATGGATTCTTGCAACCTATGATGAGAATGGTGTGGCAGATGCAATGAATGCTGCCTGGGGCGGTATTTCAGAGTCAAATGAGGTTTCGGTCTGCCTTTCACCCGAGCACAGAACCTGCAAGAACTTTAAGAAGACAGGAGCACTTACTATAAGCATGGCAGATGCAAAACATGTGGCAGCTTGTGATTATGTTGGAATTGTTTCCGGTGATAAGGTTCCTGACAAGCTTGCCAAGGCAGGGCTCACAGTATCAAAGAGTGAGTTTGTAAATGCGCCTGTTATCAATGAACTGGCTATTTGCATTGAATGCCGAGTTAAAGAGTTTAATGAGGAGACTTGTATCCTTAAGGCAGAAATTGTCAATGTTTCAGTAGACGAATCTGTTATGACCGATGGTAAGGTTGATCTTTCAGAAAATGATATTACACCTTCGTTAAGAGTAGCAGGACCTATAAGCTG
>JAKSRZ010000157.1 GCA_024403375.1 Lachnospiraceae bacterium | reverse complement strand
AATCGGGATCATTTACATCATCTGTCATGAAGCCGCCGATATCGGTTGTCCACCAGGGAATACCTGCAAGACCCATATTAAGACCGCACTGAAGCTGATCTCTGAAAGCCTCGAACGTGCTGGGTACGTCACCTGACCATACTACGTTGCCGTACTTCTGGCTTCCTGCCCATGCACAACGAAGGAGGTTTACTGCTTCGCCATTCTGTACTGTGGGCATGTTATCAAAGAATACGCGGGAATACATCTGAGGATACATATTGCTCACCTCAAGTGCAGGTGCGTCATAGTAACGATAGTTTTCAAAATCATATACGCCATAATCAGGCTCAGAGTTATCGAGCCAGAATGCATCGATTCCGAAATCATAGTAGTTCTGCTTGCACTTTTCCCAGACATACTTGCGGGTTTCAGGATTGAAGGGATCGATTTCTACGCAGTCACCCTGATAGTCATATGTCTGTGCAGCACCACGCTCTGTCTTTATAAGAAGTCCCTTTTCCATCATAGGATAGAAATTTTCGGACTTTCTGTCTACTGAAGGCCATACGGAAACGATAACCTTGATGCCCATGGAGTGAAGCTCATCAACCATAGCCTTAGGATCGGGCCAATATGTCTTATCGAACTTCCAGTCACCCTGTACTGTCCAGTGGAAGAAGTCGATGACAATCTGATCGATTTTGATACCCTCTTCCTTGTACTTACGTGCAACTTCAAGCACTTCGTCCTGTGTACGATAACGAAGCTTACACTGCCAGAGTCCCATAAGGCTTTCGGGGAACATAGGTGCGTGGCCTGTTACTGCTGTATAGTTTGTAAGGATTGCTTTAGGATTTTCATCTGCAGTAATCCAATAGTCCATTTCCTTTGTTGCTCTTGCAATCCACTGTGTATAGTTCTTTGCGAAAGTAACTCTGCCTACTGCGGGATTGTTCCAGAGCATACCATAACCCAATGAAGAAATCATAAAGGGCACGGAAATCTGGGAATTTCTCTGTGCAAGTTCAAGCACACATCCCTTAAGATCCATATAAGGCTGCTGATACTGGCCCATACCGAAAATCTTTTCACCCTCATTGCTCTCAAAGCGAAGGTCAAGAGAATAGTCTGTTCCGCCGATAATGCCCTTCCACTCACGGTTTACTGTCTTAAGGCATCTGCTTTCCTTGGAAATCGTTCCGCCGTAGCTGTGGAAATCCTCACGGAGAATCAGCTTATCGTCACGATAGAAAGCAATAATACCAACAAAATTCACTTCTGCCTTGATGCGTCCGTTTGTAATGGTTGCAATTTCCTTATTGTCATCGCAACCGTCACCCATCCATTTTTCAGGCTTTCCGATATATATATCAGCATTGCTTTCATGCTTTTCGGTAAGTGCCCAATCTCTGCCGGTAAAGTTCGGGAACATTGTTGCTCTCACACGAAGAGCGTTCTTGCCCCATGGCTCGATACGCACGGTTTCACCTTTGGTTCTGAAAACCAATGCATTGTTGTCCTTAATAAACTCCATGATTTTTCCTCCGATTTAGTAGAGATTTATTATTAGTAATAGTGAATACTATACGCTAATTCTTTTGACAAATCTACATTATTTTTCCGATATAAAAGGAGTTGTTTTAATTCATCAGCTCACGAATAAGCAGAGTTGCCTCAAAAATCGGAAGTGCTGTGGAAATCACTGTAATCCCATGCTCTTCCGCCTTTATTTTCATTGCTTCATCAGCTGCCACACCTCCCGCCAAAACAACACAGGTAGCATGTGTGAGGCTTGCAACCGCAAGGCTGTTGACGTTACTCATAACAGTGACCCACGCCGCCTTCTCCGGCATTTTTGACATTGCCATGCTGAGAAGATCACAGCAATAGATGTTCTTTATTTCTATACCTTCAGCTTTTTCTGCAATATTAATCACTTTGAAATTATCATTTTCAATCAGGTTTTTTATGTTCAAAT
>JAKSRZ010000156.1 GCA_024403375.1 Lachnospiraceae bacterium | reverse complement strand
CTTCCCATCTTTTTTCAATTCTTAAACATTTACTGTTTTATGACGCCCCGCCATTGATTGCGGAGGTTTTTGAGTACTTAATCTATTATCCTAAAAGCTCTGTATGAGCCTGCTCGAGCAAATCTCTGATGCTGAGGTGCTGAGGGCAGACGCCTTCACAGGCACCGCACTTCATGCAGTTATCAGCAGTTTCTTCAGGCTTCACCTGCTTATATGAACGAGTTGATCTCTCCTGGTTACCGTACATTCCGAGCTTGTTCCAAAGACCAAAGATATGAGGAATAACAACACCTGCGGGACAAGGCATACAGTAACGGCAACCTGTACAGCCGACCTTTCTGCGGGAACGGATTTCTTTAACAACTTCATCAACTGTTGCAAGCTCTTTTTCGTTAAGAACTTCGAAGTTTTCGAAAGTGTTGAGATTGTCCTCTACCTGAGGAAGAGAAGACATACCACTTAAAATAACCTTTATCTGAGGCTTTGTTCCAAGCCATCTGAGTGCCCAGGAAGCGATAGACTTTTCGGGACGTACAGCCTTGAACATCTGCTCTACGTCAGGAGCGAAGCTTGCAAGTTCACCGCCTCTGATGGATTCCATAATAACAAGCGGAACATTAAGCTTTTCTGCAAGAGCATAGCCCTTGTCACCTGCCTGATCATTTGTGTCCATATAGTTGTACTGAATCTGGCAGAAGTCCCATTTTCTGTATGTGATGATTCTTTCAAATACTTCGTAACTGTCATGGAAAGAGAAACCGATATAACGAATCTTTCCTTCAGCCTTCAGCTCATCAAGCCAATCAAGAATTCCTAAAGAAACTACTTCGTCAAAACGCTGGCCGTTGAAAGCATGGCAAAGATAGAAATCGATGTAATCAGTCTGAAGCTTTTCAAGCTGCTTATTAAAAATTCGCTTGGCATCATCAAGGGAATGAACTTCCCAAAGGGGGAGCTTGGTGGCAAGGTAAAATGACTCACGAGGATACTTTTTCATTACCTTACCTACGAAGGTTTCGCTTTCGCCGCCATGGTAAGGCCATGCCGTGTCGATGTAGTTGACACCGGACTTGTAAGCTAAATCAAGCATCTGCTCAGCTTCAACTTCTTCAATATGTCCGTCCTTTGTAGGGAAACGCATGCAACCAAAGCCCAAAAGGGAGGTTTCGATTCCGAGATTTTCTAATTTTCTTTTTTCCATAAGTAAACCCTTTCTATGAATTTTCGCCGGAGATGTTTTCGGCAATGTTGCGGGCCCATATTCCGCTTTTGACAATAATGGTTCCCACTATGCATTTGATAATATCACAAAGTTGAACATATAGATATATGTAAACAATGTCAAGATTAGTTTTATGGGTGAGAATCCATGCAACCGGGATTATTACTACCCATAAGAAGAAGCTGTCAAAGAGGAAAGTGATTAATGTTTTTCCTCCGGAACGGACTGTAAAGTAGGTGGAGTGAAGATATCCTTGGACCGGCATCATGATAGCACTTATCAGTATCAGTTTGGCGGCGATTTCCTTAACCTGATCCGTTGTGTTGTAAATTTTCGGGAAAAGTCCGGAAACCGAAGCAAGCAAGGCACCAATTACAATGCTTATGACTGTACTTAAGGCAATAATTCGTACCGCACTCTCTTTTCCTTCTTTTACCTTTCCGGCACCAAGCTGCTGGCCGACGATGATACCGACACAGTTACCAAGAGCAAGGAAAACGATGTTGAATACGTTGTAAATGGTTGAGTTAATACTGAAAGCAGAAACAACAGGAAGGCCTCGTACAGAGAATATCTGCGTCTGAGTTGCCATACCGGCTGCCCATAATGTTTCATTAATAATGAGCGGCATAGACATGATAAGCATCTTCTTTGCAAGGTCAAATGGAACCTTAAGCGTACTGTACATTCCCTTGATGTATGCATGCTTTGCTGCATGAGAATGAAGGTAAAAGATTACGATTGCT
>JAKSRZ010000155.1 GCA_024403375.1 Lachnospiraceae bacterium | reverse complement strand
GATTTTGAGACAACCTTCCGATTTGACAGTTCGAATCCACTATTAAATAAGTTTGTTGAGAATACACTCTGGTCGTTAAAGAACAATTCGGCTGATTTACCAACAGACTGTCCTACAAGAGAAAGACATGGCTGGAGCGGCGATGCTCAGATTTTTGTAAATACGGCAAGTTATATGGTAAACTATGCTCCTTTTGCCATGAAATATCAGAACGATTTATGTGATTGGCAGGATAAAAGAGGAGCCTTTCCGCAGATTGCTCCGGAAGGTGGAACCGACTCGTATATGAGGACCATGAATGGTTCGACAGGCTGGGCAGATGCAGGAGTACTTATACCATATCGCCTGTGGAAAAAATACAATGACATAAGCATAATTGAAAAATATTATGACAGTATGAAAAAGTATGCTGAATTTATGATAAGCAGGACCGGTAAAACACAGTTCGTTATTTCAGAGAAGACAGGTCTTTCTAAAAAAGATCGAAAGTATCTCTATAATAAGGGTCAGCATTATGGTGAATGGGCTGAGCCTGCAGATATTCACGCAATGAGTTTCAAGGATTTTATGTCTTCCCATCCTGAAGAAGCAACTGCTTATCTTGCTTATGTTATGGGTGTCATGGCAGAAATTGCTGAGGCACTTGGTAAAAGTGAGGATATTGCGATTTACACTGAATATCGAGATGGTGCAAAAGAAACCTATCGTAAGCTGAGAAAAACAGCGAAATATACTCTTGATACAAACCGCCAGGCAAGTTTAGTACGTCCATTGTATTTTGATTTGCTTGACAGAGAAGATGCTGCTTTTGCAAAAGAACGCCTGGTAAAGGCTTTAGATGATTACGGTTGGCGTGTAGGAACAGGGTTCTTATCTACATCCATGATTTTATATGTTCTTCAGGATATCGATACTGAACTTGCATATAAGCTCCTTGAAAACGAGGAAGCTCCGGGATGGCTCTCCATGCCAAAGGCAGGTGCCACAACAATCTGGGAAGACTGGGCAGGGCCAAATTCAGATAACGGTAAAGGTGGTGGCATTGCTTCGCTTAACCATTATTCCAAGGGCGCTGTATGCGAATGGATTTTCAGTAATATGTGCGGCATCAAGGTTAGCGGTGAAAACCTGTTCACAATTAGTCCTAATCCGGGAGGTAACTTTACATATGCGGGAATGACTTATGACAGCATATATGGAAGCATCAGCTGTAAGTGGACCAAGAACGAGGATGGAAGTTTTACATATGAGATAAGTGTCCCGGTTAATACTAAGGCACTGGTTAGGCTGCCAGGTTTAGAAGAGCAGGAAGTACTTCCGGGAATGACGATCATTAATCAGTAGGTGAGGCTTATTATGAAAAAAATGAAAACCTTCTTGATTATAGTAGTTGTTTTCGCACTGATAACACTGGTAACATGGATGTATGCAGGATATGCATACTTCTGGGGCCCGTTTGGCTCATTACATAACATGAAGGTGAGAAAGATGATAGGAAACAGTGAAGAGTACAGTTCAAAAAATGTTGTAAGATCAGATAATAATATTCTTGAAAACAAAAATGTGTTGTTTTTGGGTTCTTCTGTAACCTATGGTGCAGCGTCATTGCAGGAAGCGATGCCGGAATACTTTGCAAAACGATTAGGCTGTATTGTGACAAAGGAAGCGGTTAGCGGCACAACGCTTGTTGACACGGGTCTTGATTCATATGTGAGCCGTTTAAAACGCAATGTGGATACAAGTACAGACTATAAGCTTGTGATTTGTCAGCTTTCAACAAATGATGCAACACAAAAGAAACCACTTGGTGTGCTCGAAGACTCTTTTGATATTGATTCTTTTGATACATCAACAATAACAGGCGCCATGGAATATATTATTGCTTACTGCAAGCAAAACTGGAACTGCCCTGTAATGTTCTATACAGGCAGCAGATATGATAGCGAGGCCTATTCACTGATGGTGGAAAGACTGTACGAAATATCTGAAAAATGGGGAATAGGAGTTCTGGATCT
>JAKSRZ010000154.1 GCA_024403375.1 Lachnospiraceae bacterium | reverse complement strand
TTTTTACGGAGAAAGAGGGATTTGAACCCTCGCGCCGCTATTAACGACCTGCACCCTTTCCAGGGGTGTCCCTTCAGCCTCTTGGGTATTTCTCCAAAAGCCTGGCCAATAATGGTCTGCTATTTAATTAAGGACTTTCGTCCAAACGGAGAGCAAGGGATTCGAACCCCTGTGGGCTTTCGCCCTAACGGTTTTCAAGACCGCCCCGTTGTGACCGCTTCGGTAGCTCTCCATTCGCTTCATTCGCGACCTGAGTATATTATCACAGCGTCGAAAATAAGTCAAGTATAAATTAGTAGCGTTTTTATCATATTCTCATTTGAGCCTTCAATATACCTTCTGCAAGAAGAATATCTTTTTTTGTTGTAAGTTTGATGTTATCAGGACCATCATCCAGAACGTGGATTTTGGCATTACCGTATTTGAACGCTACAAAGTCATCGTCGGTAATTTTATTCTCTCCTGCAGCTAATGCTTTGTCATAGCTTCCGATTATTTCCTCGGTCTTAAAGCACTGAGGTGTCTGAGAGCTCCACAAAGTTTTCCTGTCCGGTAAATTGCAGATAGTTCCATCCTCTCCCAGTACGGCAATAGTGTCGGATACAAAAGTACCGACACAGCAGGTTCCGGTACTTAAAAGCATTTCACCTGCTTTATTAATTGTATCAGGAGTTATACAGGGTCTGGCCCCGTCGTGAATCATAACGTATTCGCCGCTTACCTCTTTCAGGCCGTTGTAAACGGACAAGTATCGTTCCGCCCCACCCTCAACAAACTTGCGGCACTTATTTATATCATATTTTTCGATGATTTCTTCTTTACAAAATTCCCTGTCTTCGTCGGAGCATACAAGAATAATTTCATCCACCATGCTGTTCTGAAAGGCCAAAAGTGACCAGGACAACGCAGGTTTTCCCAGAAGTTCGAGATACTGTTTCTTTGTCTCGCTTCCCATTCTTGTACCTTTTCCGCCTGCCAGCACAATACAGCTGATCATTATCTTTCTCCCAACTTAAGGTTCGGAACCGCATTAAGGTCCAGGCCGCTTCTTGTTCCTTTTATATACTCATAATAGCCTGCTGCACCAATCATTGCTGCGTTATCTGTGCAATAAATCGGGCTCGGATAGATGAGATTTATATTGCGTTTATCACATGCTTCCTTCATTCCTGCTCTCAATGCCGAATTGGAAGCCACACCACCGGCAAGAGCTATGGTCTTAAAGCCATATTCCTTAGCAGCATGGATTGTCTTGTCAACAAGTACATCCACAACCGCTGCCTGGAAGGATGCCGCAACATCCGCCTGTACATAAGGTTCATTCTTCATTTCAGCCTGATTCAGGTAATTAAGAACTGCTGATTTAAGGCCGGAAAAGCTGAAATCGTAAGGATTATCATCGACCTTTGCTCTCGGGAATACTATAGCTTTAGGGTTTCCTTCCTTGGCAACCTTGTCAATCTTCGGGCCGCCGGGATATCCTAATCCGATTGCTCTGGCAACCTTATCATAAGCCTCTCCTGCCGCATCATCCTGTGTGCGTCCAAGTATCTCATATTCTCCGTAGTCCTTAACAACAACGAGATGAGTATGTCCGCCGGATACTATAAGGCAAAGGAATGGTGGCTCAAGGTCAGGGTGTTCAAGAAAATTCGCAGATACATGTCCCTCAATATGATGCACTCCAACGAGAGGTTTCTTTGCAGCATAAGCAATGGCCTTGGCAGAAGCAACTCCCACTAAAAGGGCCCCCACAAGTCCGGGACCATACGTTACCGCAATAGCATCTACATCATTAAGCTCCATACCGGCATCCTTCAATGCCTGCTCAATAACAACATTAACCTTCTCAATATGCTTTCTTGATGCAATTTCCGGCACCACTCCGCCATAAAGAGTATGCAGATCAATCTGTGAATATATAACATTTGAAAGCACCGTTCTGCCATTTCTGACAACCGCTGCCGCCGTCTCATCACATGATGATTCAATTGCAAGAATATTTATATCGCTCATCATTATTCCTCGATATCTACTTTATCCCCAAGATGCCAGCCCAAAATCTTCCATCGGCCGTTATCATCTTTTCGTAAAATATATTCATTATAAACATAATTGGCAGTTTTTGCCTTCTCTGTGACAATACTGCAGCCGATTATGGAAGAATAGCTTTTTCCGTCCTTCTCCCATGTTTTTACTTCGCTCTGCTTCTGCACTTTTGTGATAGACACCACTCTCTTGGCCTTTTTCGCCAGCGTAAGTTCATCATAAAAGGCCGTTCTCTGCTGATCTCTTGGATTTGCTTCAAGGAACTCATCATCAAACAATACTCTCAGCTGAT
>JAKSRZ010000153.1 GCA_024403375.1 Lachnospiraceae bacterium | reverse complement strand
GGACTGCAATCAGAAGCGGACGTTACTGCGATAAATGTAAGGCAGCACTTACAAGCGGTTTTCAGCGCGCGATTCAGCCTCAGAAACCTGCTCAGCCTGAGACACACAAGAATACTCAGAACGGAAACAAGATGAGATTTATTTAGTCAGTCCGTTCTTAGTTCATGAGGTAACTATGTTAAGTGAAGAACGAATAAAACTGATGACCAGACTCGCTTCCTACGACAGTGGTGAAGGAAAGAAGAATCTTGCAATAGCCAAATTCTTTAGAAGCGATTATATAGGTCTTCAGATACTAAAGGCTGTCATATGTGCAACAATAGCATATATGATTGCTTTTGCTGTTTATATTTATGTTGATTTTGAAAACTTCATGTTAGGTATCTATAAGCTTGAAATATGGGACTTCGCAAAGCAAATTATTAAGTATTATGTTGTTTTTGTTGTTTCATACAGTCTATTGGTATATATAGGATTTTCTTTCAAATATGGAAAAGCAAAGAAAAACCTCAAGAGATATTTTGGCAATCTTAAGCTTTTGAACTCGATATTTGCAAAGGAAGAAGGAGATTCAGACAGATAAATTATGGAACAGCTTTTATTGATTAAAGAAAAACTTAAACAGTTTGTAGGCAAGAACGAGGTTTTTATAACTCCTGTCATTAAGTTTTTACTGACATTTTTAGTTCTTAACCAGATAAACAAGGGCATTGGCTTTATGAGCCGAATTGCAAGCACCCCCATTACTCTGATTGTAGCGCTTGCCGGTTCTTTCCTGCCCCCCAACTTAACAATTGTTATACTTGCACTTATAACACTGGCACATCTTTATGCCCTTTCACTTCAGTGCCTTCTGATAGTTTTTGCACTGTATGTGATTCTGTTTTTGTTATATTTCAGATTTGCAGCCAAAGATTCGGTAGCAGTTTTGCTTACACCTTTGGGCTTTGGACTTAAGATACCTTATGTGCTTCCTGTATCAATGGGACTTGTTGCAGGCCCCTCATCGGTTGCATCTGTAGGAAGCGGTGTGATAGTTTACAGCGTTCTTCGCTACATAAGCATAAATGCTGATGATATTAAGAACATGGGGGCGACCGGTTCTAAAATCGGTTCCATCAAGGAAGTTGCGGAAAGCCTGCTTATGAACAGGGATATGCTTGTTTACATACTTGCTTTTGGAGTAACAATAGTCCTTGTGCATATCGTAAGCCGTTTGTCTGTTGATTACTGCTGGTTTATAGCAATAATCGGCGGCTCGATTATACAGTTCCTTATGATAATAATCGGAAATGGCGCACTCCACGGAGCTGTACCTGTAGGTGGAGCATTCCTTGGAATGATAGTTTCAATAATTATTAATATAATCTTGCAGTTTTTCTGCTTTAATCTTGATTATAATCGTACAGAAAAGGTTCAGTTTGAGGACGATGAGTATTATTACTACGTTAAGGCTGTTCCCAAGAATAAAGTGGATTTACCTGATAAGAATAAAGGTAAAAAAGAAAGCTCCGGAAACAAACCTGCGGCAAAAAGTAGCGCACAGCCCGTAAGAAATACAGCAGCTCGTGAGCAGGTTAGAAAAAAAGCAACCGGAAGAGCACAGGCGGCCGATAAGGGATTCCTTGGATTAAGCGGAGGAAGGCCCGCGGGAGAAGGACGTCAGCGCGAATTAAGACAGCGTGAGCAGCAGGCTAGTGCACAGCGTGCCCGCAACGATCAGGCTGCCAAAAGAATAGTAGAGAATTTTACTGAAGATGATTTATAAAATGTGGGGAAGAAAATGACTAACATAGTTGAATTTATTCGTACAACATCTGAAAAATTCAATATGCCTAAAGTATCCTGGACGGATATTATCGAAATACTGGTAATAGCCTTCCTTATCTATGAGATAATGCTGTGGATTAAGAATACAAGATCCTATGCGTTGCTTAAGGGTATTTTTGTGATAGGTCTGTTTCTTCTTGTGGCAGTAGCCTTTGATATGCACACAATTTTGTGGATAGCCAATAACCTGTTCACAATTGCGGCAACTGCCATAGTAGTTGTCTTTCAGCCGGAACTTAGAAAAGCTCTTGAACAGATCGGTCGTAAAAATTTTATGTCCACTCTGTTTTCTTTTGACCAGGGACACGACCTTGAAGGCCGTTTTTCTGACCGTACAATCAATGAACTGGTTCATGCCTGCACAGAGATGGCCAAGGTTAAAACCGGTGCACTTATTGTAATTGAGCAGACTGACAGCTTATCCGAAATAGAGAGAACCGGTATTGAAATAGATGCGGTTCTTTCAAGCCAGTTGCTTATTAATATCTTTGAGCACAACACACCCCTTCATGATGGTGCGGTTGTAATAGAAGGAGACAGAATTGCGTCGGCTACATGCTACCTTCCGCTTTCAGATAATATGGAATTATCAAAAGAGTTATCGGCCCGGTCGTTGACATACAGTTTCCTTTGGGCAGTCTGCCCGATCTGTATAACGCGATCGAAGCCCATGTCGGCGAGCGCAAGGTCGTGCTGGAGACCGTTCAGCAGATCGGCGGAGGAATGGTGCGCTGCATTG
>JAKSRZ010000152.1 GCA_024403375.1 Lachnospiraceae bacterium | reverse complement strand
TGGCTGACAGTTCGTTGACCTTTTCGCTTTCAATCTCCGGAGTAGAAAATACTGACTTTTCCATTTTATGCCTCCGCTTCCCGAAGCTCTACAATATATCGTGCCAACGCATCCTTCCAATCAGGAAGAGGCTTAAATCCGTTCTCAACCAATTTGGATTTGTCCAAACGTGAGTTTTCCGGGCGTTTTGCCTTGGACAAACCATACTCCGCCGTTGTAACAGGATTTACCTTTGTTTTAAGGCCCGCCTGACGATATATTTCACAGGTAAAATCATACCAGGAAATGAATCCGCCCTCATTTGTCGCATGATAGTATCCGTACTTTTCAGTCTGTATCATGCTGATTAACAGTTCCGACAAATCCGGTGTATAGGTAGGTGTACCAATCTGATCACACACTACACGAACCTCATCATGAGTCTTTCCCACGTTGAGCATTGTCTTTACAAAATTCTTTCCGTTCTTGCCAAACACCCAGGCAATTCGTACTATGAAATACTTTTCCAGAATTTCTGATACTGCCAGCTCGCCCTGAAGCTTTGTCTCGCCATACCAGCCAAGAGGTGCATAGCTCTTGCAATCAGGCTTCCAAGGCTCCGTACCTGTTCCGTCAAACACATAGTCCGTTGAAATATAAAGCATTTTTGCCCCTGTCTCTTTGCAGGCAAGTGCTATGTTTCTTGTGCCTTCGGCGTTGATTTTACGCACCTTTTCACGGTTTTCTTCCTCTTCAGCCGCATCAACGGCAGTCCAGGCCGCACAATGAATTACCGCATCCGGTCGTATTTCGCCGATAACCTCCAAAACCTTCGCAGCATCAGTGATGTCCATCTCTGCAACATCAACTCCAACCGCTTCTATTCCGTTTTTCTCAGCCTCGAGAACCACATCGTGGCCCAACTGACCGGCTGCACCAGTAACGAGTATTTTCACTTTATATCACCCTTAATCTCTGAAATACAGGTCTCTTGTATATACCTTGTCAAGCACATCCTCAAGATCCGCGTTGTATCTGTTTGCAATGATTACGTCGGACACAGACTTAAATTCGTCAAGGTCTCTTATTACTCTTGAGTTAAAGAATTCGTCTTCTTTCATTGTAGGCTCAAAAATTACAACCTCAATGCCCTTTGCCTTAATACGCTTCATAACGCCCTGAATTGCAGACTGACGGAAGTTGTCAGAGCCTGCCTTCATTGTAAGACGATAAATACCTACTACCTTAGGGCTCTTCTCAATAATGGATTCAGCAATGAAGTCCTTACGTGTTGTATTTGCGGAAACAATGGCTGAAATCAGGTTCTGAGGAACGTCTGAATAGTTTGCAAGGAGCTGCTTTGTATCCTTAGGGAGGCAGTAGCCACCATAGCCGAAGGAAGGATTATTGTAGTGAGATCCAATACGGGGATCAAGGCATACGCCCTCAATGATGCTCTTCGTATCAAGGCCACGTACCTGTGCGTATGTATCAAGTTCGTTAAAGTAAGATACTCTAAGTGCAAGGTATGTGTTGGCAAAAAGCTTAACAGCTTCAGCCTCGGTAGGATTCATAAACAGAATATCAATCTCTTCCTTAATTGCACCTTCCTTAAGGAGCTCGGCAAATGTGTGAGCAGCCTTCTCAAGACGCTTGTTTCCAACGGGCACACCAACGATAATACGTGAAGGATAAAGATTATCATAAAGTGCCTTACCCTCACGAAGGAATTCGGGTGAGAATAGAATATTGTCACAATTATATTTAGCACGAACTTCCTCTGTAAATCCTACGGGAACTGTTGACTTCACAATCATAACGGCATCGGGATTTACGTTGATTACCTGCTGAATAACGCTCTCAACGCTGGATGTATCAAAATAATTTTTCTTAGGATCATAGTTTGTAGGTGTGGAAATAACAACAAGGTCCGCATCCTTATACACACTGTCCCCATCAAGAGTAGCAGTAAGATTCAACTCCTTTGTTGCCAGATATTCCTCGATTTCCTTATCCTGAATGGGAGAAATCTTATTGTTAAGCTTCTCAACCTTTTCAGGAATGACATCTACTGCGTACACTTCATTGTGCTGTGCCAGAAGTGTGGCAATGGAAAGACCTACATAACCTGTACCTGCAACTGCAATTTTCATGTTAACCACCTCTATTTTTCTTTAGAACGGCATCTGGCCGCCTATATTAGGCTGGAATTCAACAGCTTCCACCGGAGCTCCGACAGGCACAAAGTCTGCCACTTCCTCCATCTGACGATCCTTGATTATAAGCTCACGATCGCAGTAATCGAGGATGCTCTTTCTGTGTGTAATAATAAGGCATGTGGGACGAGGATTTAAGTCCTGAAGTCCAAGAATAACCTTCTGTTCGGTTTCCATATCAAGGGAACTTGTAGCCTCATCCAGAATAAGGAATGGTGCCTTACGCACAAGTGCTCTTGCAATGGCAATTCGCTGAGCCTGTCCTTCTGAGATACCGTGTCCACGCTCACCGATAACGCAGTCCAGCCCTCCCGGCAATTCCTTTACAAAATCGTAGCCGGATGCCATTTTCAGTGCTTCCCACATCTCATCATCTGTAGCATTCAGAT
>JAKSRZ010000151.1 GCA_024403375.1 Lachnospiraceae bacterium | reverse complement strand
GTAATGCGTGGAATTTATACTAATGTAAATGACATTCGTAAGAGAGTATTTGCTGAGGTTGCGAAGCTGTCTTATGAGTATGAAGATGGTTTCAATATGGAGGTTATGCATCAGCTTCCCTATCATATTATTCCGGGTACTGTTGCAACATATCGAGACAGTGCTTTCCTTGAAAGAGCAATAGTTCGTGAACGTGCTCGTCTTGCAATGGGGCTTCCGCTTCGTTCGTTTGAAGAATATAACTCTATAACAAAGGGTGTTGAGGAGTGTACCAAGCCTGAAACATATTATGAACCACCTCTTGTAAATATTATTAAGTTTGCATGTCATAAATGTCCAGATAATGTTATGAAGGTTACCGACGCATGTCAGGGATGTCTTGCACATCCTTGTAAAGAGGTATGTCCGAGAGATGCTATCAGAATATACGAAGGAAAATCACATATCGATCCGGAAAAATGTATCAAATGTGGTAAATGTAAGGATGCCTGTGCATATGGTGCCATCCTGAAAATGGATCGTCCCTGTGTTAAATCATGTGGTATGAAGGCAATCGGTTCTGACGAAAATGGTTGTGCGGATATTGATTATGATAAGTGTGTTTCTTGTGGACAGTGTCTTGCAAACTGTCCGTTTGGAGCAATCGCGGATAAAGCGCAGATATTCCAGACAATTCAGGCGATTAAAAGTGATGTTCCCGTTTATGCAGCGATTGCACCTGCAGCAGCCGGTCAGTTTGGACCTGACATGACTCCTCAGAAGATAAGATCAGGATTTAAGGCACTTGGATTTGAGGATGTAGTCGAGGTGGCAATCGGAGCAGATCTTTGTACCATATCAGAAGCAGAAGCGTTTGTTAAAGAGGTTCCTGATGAGATACCATTCATGGCAACTTCCTGCTGTCCTGCATGGTCTATGATGGCTAAGAAGCTCTTCCCTGAACAGGCAAAATGTATTTCCATGGCATTGACACCGATGGTACTTACAGGACGACTTATTAAAAAGGATCACCCCGGATGTAAGGTTGCTTTCATAGGTCCCTGTTCTGCTAAGAAGCTTGAGGCTATGCGTAAATCCATTCGTTCAGATGTTGACTTCGTTCTTACATTTGAAGAAGTAATGGGAATGTTCGAAGCAAAAGAAGTTGATTTCAAGAAGCTTGAGCCTGACCATTCAATGCACGGTGCATCAGCAGATGGAAGAGGCTTTGCTATAGGTGGAGGAGTAGCTAATGCTGTTTCTGAATACCTTAAGGAGAACTATCCCGATGTTGAACTGAAGGTCGAGAAGGCGGATGGACTTGAAAACTGTAGAAGACTTCTGACGCTTGCCAAGGCCGGTAAATATAATGGTTACCTTCTTGAAGGAATGGGATGCCCGGGTGGTTGTGTAGCCGGAGCCGGAACTATACAGCCGATAGCAAGTACCGCAAGAGCGATACAGAGTCATCAGGCCCAGTCATCAATGAAGCATGCATCAACCAGTGAGTATGCAGATATTCTTGATCATCTTGAGGAGAAAGATATAGTAGTGCCTCAGGAATAATAGTTGTATTATTCAGATATCTTTGATATACTTCATTTTGCTTTTAATAATATTAACCCTTAACAGGCGACAGTTCGTTTGTACCATCCTGTCGTTAAACAAAACCAGGACTATAACTTATGCGTATTATATTTGTACTATGATTAAGATTATGGCTTTGCGTTTTGCAAAGCCTTTTTTATTATGGCGACGAGGAAAATTGACTGCATGCAAGGAAATTTGACGACCGCTAATCATAGATGCTACTCGCAAAGCGTGTTGCATCTATGTTGGTAACGAAGAAATACGCCCTGGGGAATTCAAGTGGTGATTTCACCGGAAAGAGGAAAAGAAATGAATGAATTATGGTTTTTTGTATGTGTATTTTTTTACTTGGGGTGTGTGCTCTTACTTTATAAGCTGTTTGGCAAGAATGGTTTATTTGCATTCTCAATATTCGGCACCCTGCTTGGAAACATCGCAGTATGTAAGTGCGTAGATCTTTTTGGAGCATCAACAACCTGTGGAAATGTATTGTATGCATCGACATTCCTTATTACTGATATTTTGTCAGAAAAATATGGAAAGAAAGAAGCTACAAAGGCAGTTAAATACAGCTTTTCGATAATGCTTATCTGGCTTATCGGAACTCAGCTTATTTTGCAGTTTACTCCAAATGGAAATGATTACATTAACGACAGTCTTCAGGTTGTATTTGGTCTTGCTCCAAGAATTACATTTGCCAGTCTGGTTGGTTATGTATGCAGCCAGAATATCGATGTATTTCTTTATCATAAGATTTGGAGTAAGTCAGGTGGAAGTGAGAAGAAGCTCTGGCTCAGAAACAATGGCAGTACTCTTATAAGTCAGGCAATTGATACGGTTTTGTTTACAACACTTGCTTTCTGGGGAACATATCCACTTGATGTTTTCATCAGCATTCTTGTTACAACATATGTATTTAAGGCAGTAGTTGCATTATTTGATACACCATTTATTTACATTGCAAGAAAAATTAAACCAATGAGTGAAAAGGCAACAAATTCACAAGAAAAATGTGATTAATTACATGCTTGTATTATTTGCAGATGCGAATATATATACATAGGCGATAGTAAAAATATACATAGACAGTAGTAAAAATATAGATATTAGAGGAACTTAAT
>JAKSRZ010000150.1 GCA_024403375.1 Lachnospiraceae bacterium | reverse complement strand
CGCAAGACGTTCGGCTATGGATACCGCAACAAAAAATGCGGATGAAATGCTCGATGATCTGAGCCTCAAATACAACAGAGCGCGCCAGGGTGCAATTACTCAGGAAATTACTGAAATTATTGCAGGCGCAAATGCATAAAGTCGAAATAAAAAATTTCGGGAGAATAAACAAATGTCAGAAAAGAAACACATAGGATATGTTTCGCAGGTCATCGGTCCTGTTATTGACGTAAAATTCGATGACGAACTGCCTAACGTTCTTAATGCTATTGAAATTAATATCGGTGACAGAAAACTCGTTGCCGAAGTTTCTTCTCATGTCGGCGACAACATCGTAAGATGCATCGCCATGAGTTCAACAGACGGACTTGTGCGCGGCACAGAAGCTGTTGATACCGGAAAAGGTATTACAGTTCCCGTCGGCCCTGAAACGCTCGGACGCGTATTCAACGTTCTCGGTGAGCCTATCGACGAACAGCCCGCACCCGCTGCAACCGACAACTGGGAAATACACCGCTCTGCTCCTTCTTACGAAGAACAGTCAATAAATACTGAAATCCTCGAAACCGGCATCAAGGTTATCGACCTTATCTGCCCCTACACAAAGGGCGGTAAGATCGGTCTTTTCGGCGGCGCCGGCGTAGGCAAGACGGTTCTTATCCAGGAACTCATCCACAATGTTGCTACAGAGCACGGCGGATATTCTGTATTCACCGGTGTTGGTGAACGTTCCAGAGAAGGAAACGACCTTTATAACGAAATGAAAGAATCCGGAGTTATCTCCAAGACCGCCATGGTTTACGGTCAGATGAACGAGCCTCCGGGAGCAAGAATGAGAGTCGGTCTTACCGGTCTTACAATGGCTGAATATTTCCGTGATAAAGAAAACCAGGACGTGCTCCTCTTTATCGATAACATTTTCCGTTTCACACAGGCGGGCTCCGAAGTATCAGCACTTCTCGGACGTATGCCCTCTGCCGTTGGTTACCAGCCGACACTCGCAACTGAAATGGGTGCTCTTCAGGAAAGAATCACGTCAACAAAGCACGGTTCCATTACGTCCATTCAGGCAGTTTACGTTCCTGCCGACGACTATACTGACCCTGCTCCTGCAACAACGTTTGCACACCTTGATGCAACAACAGCGCTCAGCCGTTCAATTGCTTCACAGGGTATTTATCCTGCAGTAGATCCGCTTGAATCAACTTCCAGAATTCTCTCTCCCGAAATAGTCGGCGAAGAGCATTACAGAGTTGCAAGAGAAGTACAGAGAATCCTTCAGAGATACAAGGAACTCCAGGACATTATCGCAATCATGGGTATGGATGAACTTTCCGAAGAAGACAAACTCACAGTATCCAGAGCAAGAAAAGTCCAGAGATTTATGTCTCAGGCATTCAATGTCGCTGAACAGTTTACAGGCATTAAGGGTAAGTACATTCCGCTCAAGGAAACAATCAGAGGCTTCAGAGAAATAATTGAAGGCCACTGCGATGCCCTTCCGGAAAGTGCATTCCTCTTCATCGGTACAATTGATGAAGCTTTTGAAAAAGCAAAACAGTAATCGGGTACTATTATGAAATCTTTCAAACTACAGATAGCTGCGCCTGACGGGCTTAGATTTGACGGTGACTGCGAACAGATTTCCGTCAGAGGAATAGGTGGAGACCTGGCAGTTCTTGCCGATCACATTCCTTTTGTTACTGCACTTGCACCTGGTGACTGCAGAATTTACACGGAAGACGGCAAAAAAATACGCCACGCTCACTGCAGAGGCGGAATGCTCATGGTATCAAAAGATGTTGTGAGACTGCTTTCTTCTGACTTTGAATGGAACGACTGATACAAATAAACATCGAAGCACCTGTAGCGTTCAATTCTGCACAGGTGCTTTTTTCTTTCAAGGTATGCACATGTAAATGCGCATGCCTTGTTTTTTTACACTAACACTTGATCTGATGTTTATTTGGTATTATCTCAAGTAAAAGGAACAGCATGTGCTTGTTATTCACTTTGAAATGTGAAGCATTAAGTGACAAAATCCATCCATTTTTCTGTTTTATAAAAAGAAATTGTTCCAAATATGACAGTAGTTGTCATATTTGACTGTTATAATGCATGTCAACCCTCAAAAGAAAAGGAGGTGATTATATGGAAGAAATTCGACTTATCCTTGAGCGTCATGAGCAGGAAATAATCCATCTGGAAGAAGAAATAACCGATTTGAAAGAGGTTCAGCGAGAAATCAAATCAATGAACGAAACACTTGTCGAACTTGCGACTGAGTTAAAGCACACAAATGAACATCTTTCACGGCATGAAACAAAAATTGAATCAATGGAAAGCCTGCCAAGAGCAAGACTTCAGCAAATTATTACAGCGATAATAGCCGCAATTGCAGGCGGGATTATTTCTGTAATAATCGGAGGAAAAATCTAGCAGAAGGAGCAAGAATTGAATTATCAAGATTACATTAAGTCAGAATTAATAGTATTGGTCCCAGTACTGAATACAATCGGATTTATATTAAAGAAAAGCAGACTATCTAACAGATGGATTCCTGCAATACTGGGTGCTATCAGTATAGCGCTATCATTTTTTATGGTTATTTCGTCATCCTCGCCCCAATCCGGTTCGGAATTTCTTGGAGCAGCAATGGTTGCAATAACTCAAGGAATACTGATAGCAGGTACAAGCGTATACTTCAACCAGTTACATAAACAACTTACTGGGATGGAAACAACATAACATGA
>JAKSRZ010000015.1 GCA_024403375.1 Lachnospiraceae bacterium | reverse complement strand
GAGTCACCACAAGGACCACCAATAACGAAACGGCCTGTAGGATTAATGAAAATCTTAGTCTTATCATCAACAAGCTCTGTAGGAATTACAGGGTTGATAACGAACTTCTTAATGTCCTCATGAATCTGCTCCTGAGTAACATCAGGATCATGCTGAGTGGAAACAACGATAGCATTAACGTGGCAGGGCTTGCCGGTTTCGTCATACTCAACTGTTACCTGAGACTTTCCGTCGGGACGAAGATACTTAAGAGTACCGTCCTTACGAACTGCAGTAAGCTGCTTTGTAAGCTTGTGAGCAAGAGAAATGGGAAGAGGCATATATTCCTCAGTCTCATTTGTTGCATAACCAAACATCATACCCTGATCACCGGCACCGATAGCGGCAATTTCAGAATCGGTCATCTTGTTTTCTTTTGCTTCAAGAGCCTTGTCTACGCCCATGGCAATGTCTGTGGACTGCTTATCAAGTGCAACCATAACTGCACATGTTTTTCCGTCAAAACCAATATCGGAATTGGTATAACCGATTTCGCAGACTGTATCTCTTACAATCTTCTGATAATCTACGTTTGCGGAGGTTGTGATTTCTCCCATAACAAGAACCATACCTGTTGTACAACATGTTTCGCATGCTACACGGGCATTGGGATCCTGAGCCATGATAGCATCCAGTACAGAGTCGGAAATCATATCGCAGACTTTGTCGGGATGTCCTTCAGTTACTGATTCAGATGTAAATAATCTTTTATCCATGTTTTTCCTTTCTTTTTGTGCGGCCGACGAAAAAAATAGCCCGCACAATAAGCGGACTTCAAAAGTATGTTCTACTTTAAAATCCTCTTATTGATCGATAAATCGCTCAGCTTGGCACCTTCCCTGACGGGGGTTGTCGTGACTTCACAGAGTTTTTACTCTCCGTCACTCTTAATAAGAGTTTAATGTAGTATATATAATTACTCTAACTTCGTTTTTTGTCAATAGAATTCAGTATTAATTAATAAAAGCCATAGAATGAATATTTTTTTCAAAAATATTAAATATTTCTTGCGATTAGATGTACAAAAAATTTATAATTTGTTATACTTACCAATAAGTGTAACAAAATAGCGTAGTGCGGGTGATAATATGACTCTGAGACAGAAGCTTTTGATAGCTTTTCTAATGATAATACTAATCCCGTGTATGCTTATCGGGGGCGTTGGAGGACTTATGATTAAAGTAGAACTCCGGCGTTTTAATACTGTCCATGGAACCGAAGCTAACGTAATGACGCTTGTAAGTGAGCCGGTAAAAATGCTGGATGAAATGACGGAACCAACGTTCCGCACATTACTGTCAATGGCTAAGGACGATCCGGACGGACTTATGGACTCTGATTTGCAATACCGGATAAACGGTGGTCTTTGTGAACAGGACTCGTACTTTGTCCTTATCAAAGATGATGAGGTGCTGTTTGCCGGAAGCTCGGAGTTTGATGAATATTCTTCTGATATAGTAAGTGCGGCAGAGTCGCTGAAGGCTGAAGCACTGGAGCCGGAAGGAAAAGTAATATATTCCGACAAAAAGAGCCCGTTGCTTCTGAAGGTTGGAAATGTTTCCTTTACAGACGGTGCAGATGGCAGATTCGTGCTGGTTACGGATACAGGCATTCTGATATCAAAGGTTCGCACGGCCCTGGACGCTATAATCATACTTGCGGTCTTGTCTATTTTTATCACGGCGTTTGTCATCATCGCATGGCTGTTTACGGGAGTTATCCGTCCGATTGATTCCCTGAGGAAGGCAGCCAAAGAAATCGGCAGCGGTAACCTTAATTTCAAGCTTGAACGTGAAGAAAAGGATGAAATCGGAGAACTCTGTTCCGACTTTGAAGAAATGAGGCGTCATCTCAAAACGCAGATTGACTCAAAGGACCGATACGAGCTGGATGTCAGGGAAATGGTAAGTAACGTTTCTCATGACTTAAAAACACCGTTAACGGCAATTAAGGGCTACGCAGAAGGACTGCTGGACGGCGTTGCCGATAATCCCGAAAAGCGAAACAAATACCTGAAAACAATTGTGGTTAAGGCAATTGATATGACGACTCTTGTTGATGAGCTGTCATATTTCTCGAAGCTTGACACTAACAAGCTTCCATACAAGTTTGAACTCCTGAATGCGAAGAATTTCTTTGAAGACTGCTTCGAAGATTATTCAATAGAGCTGGAGATGAAAAACTTTGCAACCGAGTTTGCATCTGAGATTTCCCCTGACATTATGGTTTTGCTTGATGTAGAGCAGATCAGACGTGTTATGAACAATCTCATAGGAAATGCAGTAAAATACAGAGACGAAAATAAGGACGGCAAAATAACCGTACGCCTTACCGACGCTGAGGACTCGGTAAGAATCTCTGTTGCGGATAATGGCATAGGAATTTCAAGAGCGTCATTACCGCATATATTTGACAGGTTCTACCGTGCGGATAAATCCAGAACGGCAGGACGTGCAGGTACCGGAATCGGACTTGCTATTGTAAGGAAAATCGTTGAAGAGCATGGTGGTCGTGTGTTTGCAAGAAGCGAACTGGGCATCGGCACTACAATTTCATTCACGATAAAGAAAGGAGCAAAACAAAATGGCAACCAGAATATTAATAGTTGAGGATGATGCTTCCATAGCTGAACTTGAAAAGGACTATCTCGAACTTAACGGATTTGAGGTAGAAACAGCTTCCGACGGCAAGAAGGGCTTAGCAAACGCACTTGAAAAGAATTACAATCTTCTCATTCTCGACATTATGCTTCCCGGTGTTGACGGCTTTGAAATTTGTAAGCAGGTTCGTGAGGTAAAGGATATTCCCATCATTATGGTATCTGCAAAGAAAGAAGATATCGATAAGATCAAGGGCCTTGGCTTTGGTGCTGATGACTATATCACAAAACCCTTCAGCCCCAATGAGCTTGTTGCAAGAATTAAGGCACACCTTGCACGTTTTGAACGCCTTTCCGGTGATAACAGAGTTAACGAAGTTATTGAAATCCGCGGCCTGAAGATTGAAAAAGCTTCAAGACGTGTATACATTAACGGTAATGAGAAGAATCTTACAAAGAAGGAATTTGACCTTCTCTCATTCC
The DNA here is from genome assembly GCA_024403375.1 of Lachnospiraceae bacterium. Taxonomy (GTDB): domain Bacteria; phylum Bacillota; class Clostridia; order Lachnospirales; family Lachnospiraceae; genus RGIG3528. The sequence continues at coordinate 27,432 of JAKSRZ010000015.1, read as the reverse complement.
TGGCAGAGCATCCTGACAGAGTATTCGAGAAGGAAGAACTTTTCAATAAGATTTGGGAAATGGAATCCTACTCAGACGGCGATATTGCAACAGTAACCGTACATATCAAGAAAATCAGAGAGAAAATCGAGGAAGATGCAACAAATCCTCAGTACATTGAGACAATTTGGGGCAAGGGCTACAGGTTCAAAGTATGATATCACAGGATATGATGGGGCTTGGCAAGAAACGCTCCACTATTAGAGAAATATTTGAGTACGGTAATGCAAGAGCAAAGATTGTAGGACGTGAAAACGTATTTGATTTCAGCCTTGGCAATCCCAACGTTCCTGCTCCTTCCGTGCTTACAGAAGAGCTGAAAGGCTTCATTGATGCCGAAGCTGCGGATGCACTCCATGGTTACACCAGTGCCACGGGAATCGAGTGGGTACGTGAATCCATGGCAGAGTCACTTAACTCACGCTTCGGAACAAAATTCAGCAAGGATAACTTCTACATGACATGCGGTGCAGCCGCATCAATATGTATTGTACTTAAGGCGATTGCCTGTCCCGGGGATGAATTCGTTGTTCCTGCACCGTTTTTCCCTGAATATCGTTGTTGGATTGAAAATACGGTAAACGGAAAGTGCGTTATAGTTCCCGCCCGTACAGAAGACTTCCAGATTAACTTCGAAGCCTTTGAAGCAAGCATTAATGAAAATACAAAGGCAGTAATCATAAATACACCCAACAATCCATGCGGTGCTGTTTACTCAGAAGAAACAATCATAAAGCTTTCCGAAATACTGAAAGCGGCTCAGAAGAAATATGGTCATGCAATTTATCTTATTTCTGACGAACCATACAGAGAAATTGTTTTTGACGGATTAAAAATACCTTTTGTAACAAAGTACTACGATAATACATTTGTATGTTATTCATTCTCAAAGTCACTTTCACTTCCCGGAGAGCGTATCGGATACGTTCTTGTACCGGACGAAATGGAAGACTCAAAGGATGTATATGCTGCAGTATGTGGTGCCGGCAGAGTACTTGGGTACGTATGTGCACCAAGCCTTTTCCAGCGTGTCGTTGGTAAGTGCTCAATACTTACTTCAGACATTACCGTGTACGAAACAAACAGAAAGCTTCTTTACGATGGGCTCATAAATGCAGGCTTTTCCTGCGTAAAGCCCCAGGGCACTTTCTATATGTTCCCTCGTTCATTGGAGGCTGATGAATACGCTTTCTGTGAACGAGCAAAGAAGTATGACCTGCTTCTTGTTCCCGGAACTGATTTTGGATGCCCCGGACATGTAAGAATCGCTTATTGCGTAAAAACAGAAACTATTGAAAGAGCTTTGCCGCTTTTTGATAAACTGGCAAAGGAATACAAATAATAATTAATATTTTTGCACTGATGACAAGAAAAAACGAGACTAAAAAAGAAACAGTGTACGAGGAAATCGGAACACTCGGAGTTAATGAACGAGTGTTACTTGAGGGAATCAGACGAGAGAGGGAGAGGATTAATCTTATCTCCTCTCTTTTTGATGAATGGATATTTGAATACGATTGCAAGACAGGAGGAATCATATCTGTCAATGCAACGCCGGAGCAGTACGACATACCCATAATTAACGAAAACGGTAGAGAGGGGTTGGACTTATCGCGTGTTCATCCTGAAGATGTTCAGGGAGTTATTGACACAACAAGTCCTCACATAGCTGAAACTTCGGAAACAAGAAACACAAGAAAATGCGATTTCCGACTCAGAACCGGTCATGAATGGAAATGGTATTCCTTATCAAGTGTATATCTCTACGACAGAGAAGGGAATGTTGTTTCGGTAATTGGAAAAGTAACTGATATCGACGAAAAAAAACAGGAAGAATTAAGGCTATATGAAAAGGCACAAAGAGATTCATTAACGGGTCTGTATAACCGTCAGGCTTTTGAAGAAAAGGCCTTTTCCAGACTTGAGAACGTTAAGAACGGATATATTCCCCATCTTGCTGTTATCATAATCGATATTGATAATTTCAAGCTCATTAATGACAACTTTGGACACCTGTTTGGCGATCTGGCCATTATTGAGATGACGAACGCCCTTAAAATGTGCCGTTTTGCAACAGACATTATAGGACGTTTTGGTGGTGACGAATTCATAGTCGTTACAACAGATTACAAAGATAAAGAGGACCTGGAAAAGAAGGTTAAGGAACTCAGAGAGCAGTTCACTTCGTTAATGCATGAAGAATATGCTGATGCCAGCTTCTCTTGCAGTATTGGTATATCATTTTATGGTGAAGATGGTGATGAATACAATACTCTGCTGGGAAATGCCGATAAGGCTTTGTATTTTGCAAAGACTCACGGACGAAACAGCTATGTCTTCTGTAACCAGGTAATAAGAGAGACTTTCATACCGGGTAATCCAAGCGAACGCAAGAAGATTATCCTTCCCGGTAAGAGCGTTTCAGATGAAATTGTACAATTTGCACTTGACCTGTTCGAATCCACGGCAGACATAATGAGTGCTGTAAGTATTTTGTTGGGACGTGTGGGAAGACGTTTCAATCTGTCCTTTGTATCACTCAGAGAAAAACAGAATAATGGTTCAACACCAATAAAATACGTATGGTACGACGAAAAGAGAACTTCCTTTAAGGGAGACGAGGGACTTCTTCCGGCAGCTGACTGGGTGACATGCAACAGAATTTTCAGCGGTTCGGATAATCTTTTGGTTGAGGACGTTGCCTCAATGGAAGATGAAAATCCTTTACGCCAGCTGATGCAGAAAAAGAGCGTAAAAGCATTTATAAAGGAGCCTCTGGTTTCTGCGGGAGAGGGCTTTGGATGCCTTACCTTCGGTGATTGCTTCTATGCGAGAGAGTGGACCGAGGAAGAACAGAAATCGTTTTCAGTAATAAGCCGTATTCTCAGCACGTACCTTGTAAGAGAAAAGGACTATAATCGCGTCCAAAAAGAAATGGAACGCATGATGAGCTATGATGATGTAACCGGACTCCTTAAATTTGACAAGTTCAAAGAGGTTTCCGACGAAATCATTTCCCTGCCGTCTTCGGACAAATTTGCTGTTCTGGCGGGGGACATTGCCCACTTCAAGTTCTTTAACGAGAGCCATGGCTTTAAGATTGGTGACCAGGTACTCAGAGACTTTGCGGCAATTATCATAAAGCACAATCCGAGAATTGTTGCTTCCTGCCGAGATTATGCGGATAATTTCCTTGCATTAATTCGAGTGCAGGATGGCACCAACATGGAAGAACTTATTGCGGGAAATTGCGAACGCTTTAAGATAAACGAAACGAGAAAATATTCAGGCTCTCAGTTTGAAGTCAATATCGGTTACTATGTGATTGATGAAAGCTCAATGGATATTGCTCATGCCATTGATAATGCGAACTTTGCAAAGAAGGCACTGAAGGAAAGCGGCACTAGCGGAATAAGAAGGTACGAGCCCAATATGAAGGCGGATAAACTCAAGGAGGTTGCACTTCTCCATACCCTTGAAGAGGCTATGGATGAGGAACAATTTGAGGTGTTCCTTCAGCCCCAGGTGGACCTTGCCAGCGGAGAGCTTTCAGGTGCCGAGGCGCTGGTTCGTTGGCGTAAGCCCGACGGTACGCTGGGCTTCCCTGATGACTTTATTCCTCTCCTTGAAAAGAGCGGAAAAATTGTCAATCTGGACTATTACGTATTTGAGTCGGTTCTTCGACTGCTCCGTCGCTGGAGACAGGAAAATAAGAAGATGGTACCCATATCCGTTAATTTCTCAAGAAAGCACATCAAAAATGATGTGTTTGTGCCATATATTACCCGCCAGACGGAGCATCATTCAATTGATAAAAAATATGTGGAAATAGAGATTACGGAAAGTGCCTTCGTAGATGATCAGGTTGCACTCAGAAAGGTTATGAGTGAAGTCAGAGAAGCAGGCTTCAGACTGGCGGTAGACGATTTCGGAAAAGGCTACTCATCACTCAGCATGATTAATGAGGTGCCGGCCGAAGTTATTAAGATTGATAAGGAATTCCTTAAAAACTACGAGGAAGAATCCCAGAAGGCAATGTTAAACAACGTTATTCGCCTTATAAAAGATGCTGCAAAAACCGTAGTCTGTGAAGGTATAGAAGAAGAGGCTCAGGCTCGCTTTCTTGCTCAGGCAGGATGTGACATAGGCCAAGGCTATTGGTTTGGTCGCCCTATGCCGATTGAAGACTTCGAAAATCGGTTTATGACACAGAACAGCAATATGCTAAGCGATTGATAATTTAACAGATAAAAATAAAGAGCTGATATCCCGATTTGGATATCAGCTTTTTATTAACCCTATTATTTCTTATTTATTTCTCTGTTCCGAAAATTCTGTGTCTTACAGGATATACAGCATAGAAAAGGGCAAGACCAAGAACTACGCAGGCAATCACTTCACCAAGACCTACAGTAAGGAAATTGATCCAGTAAGCGGAATCAACACCATAGAAAGTAAGTACATAGGGAACAATCAGTGCGTTGGCAAGGACGTAAGGAATGGGCACAGCCACAGCAAGAACCTTGATTTTTTCCTTTAATGCCTTAACAATAACCCAGCCGAGAAGACAACCGATAAGTGTAGCCAAGGTTCCAAGGCAAACATCAATAAGTATGCAGCCGGAAAGGAAGTTGTAAAGCAGACAACCAAGGGTAACGCCGGGAATAGCGGCAGGTGTGAAGGCCACAAGAACACAGAGTGCATCTGAAATTCTGACCTGGATAGCTCCGGAAGAGAGGCCCAAGGCACCTGATACGAAGCCGAAAACAACATAGAGAGCCGCAATAATTGCAGCCTGGCAGATAAAAAGTACTTTCTTGTTCATGAATAATTCTCCTAGTTTTGTTTTACGAGAGGAGGGTTTCGAACTCTCGGAGTTGCGATTCTACACCTACTGATGAAAAAAAGCAACAGTTTTTTTCATATCCTAAAGATTTTATAAATAAAGACCGATAAACCAATTGGAGAAGTGGAGGTTATTGCTATGTCGATGATAGTACAACACAATTTATCAGCATCTAATACCAACAGACAACTCGGGATAACGACAAGAAATCAGACAAAGAGTATGGAGAAACTGGCTTCGGGATACCGCATTAATCGTGCGGCAGATGACGCTGCAGGTCTTGCAATGTCAGAAAAAATGAGAAGCCAGATCAGAGGCCTTAATCAGGCTTCCGTAAATGCTGCAGATGGAATATCACTTATACAGACTGCAGAAGGTGCATTGGGGGAATCGCACTCAATTCTTCAGCGTATACGAGAGCTGGCTGTTCAGGCCTCCAACGGCACTGAAACCGATGAAGACAGACAAAATCTTCAGGACGAAGTTGAACAGCTTCAGGAAGAGCTGGACAGAATCGCTCAGGATACTGAATATAATACTATGGCTCTGCTGGATGGATCACATTCTGCAGGTGGTGGAAATGGAACCGGCTCCGGCCCTAAATTCGGTATATATGATGAGAATCTGATGGCCTTCGTAACATCTGATGTAACTGGAGTTTCAGTTGACGTAAAGGTTTCTGCTACAGTGGGTGGAGAATCAGCACTGTGGGACAATGAAGGAAAAAAACTCACTCTGAACCTGGCTCAGGGAGTTACTTATACACAGACAGATATTGATAATCTCATTAAAGACGCAAAACAGGAGGACTCATCGGCTATATTCTCCCCTGCAAGCGTAATGGTAAGATTAAGACAGGGAACAATTCTTGCACAAAGCGACATAACCGGTGCCAGAACAGAGGCGGGTGTAAGAGCGTCAACGGGAGTTGTTACGGTGCTTGATACCGCGGGGGACTATGTCGGAGCAAATCAATGGAAGCTTACGGCAAAACGTTACGGCAGAGATGAAATGTGTATTCACAACGTATATTTTGATGCCAAGCCCGGTGAGGAAAAGGTTGTGAATGAGATTCCCAAGGTTATAGGCTCTGACGGAAACATTGGAGCGATAGGATCCATGGATATTGCGGATCATCTTGGCTTCCATCTGGCTACAGGAACGGAATACACAGAACAGGACCTTGAAAGAATCCTTGCAGAGGCAGGATTTGAAATAGAAGTAGAGCTTTCCGGCAATGCTCCGGATGAGCCTAACACATTGTTTGCAACAAGAAAAGACGTGCACGTAGCGTGCGGAAGCTGCAGAATGAGTGGCGGACGAGGCTTGGGAGATGTTGCAGCATGGCGTGGTGAAAAGGCATTTACGGCACTGAAGGGACTCTCCGGAGGAATTACTCTTCAGGTTGGTGCCAACTATGGACAGACTATAGAATTTTCCATTGAGGATATGAGTACAAGGGCTCTTGGTGTGGATGCCACAAAGGTATACATAGCAGACCAACAGAGAGCCATGGACAGCATTGCCGTAATCGACGAAGCAATTGCAAGGGTTTCGAAGCAACGTTCAACCCTCGGTGCTGTTCAGAACAGATTAGAGCACTCTATTGCAAACCTTGATAATACGGCAGAAAATCTTCAGGCAGCAGAATCGCAGATACGTGACGTGGATATGGCTGAAGAAATGGTTACCTTCAGCAAGCTGAACATACTTGCACAGGCAGGTCAGAGTATGCTGACCCAGTCAAACCGCTCTACAGAAGGTGTGCTGAGCCTTCTTCAAGGATGATATAGTAGAAAAAAGGAAAGAGGCCCTCGCCATGGGGCCTCTTTCAAATTATGTAGATGATTATAAAATTTTGACTATTTCCAGATCCGGACGTCTCATCAGATCTATGAAGTTCGTGCCGACCTGAATAATGGGACGAGTAAGTCTTTCATTCAACATAATGATTTTACCGGTCTGACCGTTGGAAAGTGTTACAGTGGAACCTATCTGAGAATCGGCAAGGTTTGAAAGGAACGGCAGAAGAGCGGCAGCATCATAATGCTGGAAACCATCATCTTCAAAACCTTTTATAACCTCAAAGGGACAGATTTCATCTCGGTAGGGACGCTTGGAGGTCATGGCGTTGTAAACGTCTGCAACGGCTACGTAGCGTGCATAGAGCGGAATATGCTGTCCGGAAATACCGTGAGGATAGCCGGAACCATCATAGTGCTCATGATGATGAAGTGCAGCCAAAGCCACGAATTCCGGAAGTTCAGTTTTTATGAGCAACTGATACCCTTCAGTAGCATGGTTTTCAATAATAGCACGATCTTCCTCTGCCAAGGGCTCTGTTTTATACAAAATCTCGTCGGGAATTCCAAGCTTTCCTATGTCATGAAAAAGTGCCGCAAGCTGTAATTCGTGAAGCTGGGTGTCATTAAACTGAGACTTTTTGCCGATAACTCTTGATATAAGAGTGACGCTTACGGAATGAGCATAAATAGAATCCTCAAAGTCTCTTGAACACTGTAAGAGCTCCAGAACTCTCAAAGAGCTTCCTGCCTTGGTTACAAGCTCATCGATGGAAGAAAGTATTTCATCGTATTTCACAGGAGCCCCCGGGTCAGTGACAATGCGATCAAAGGTTTCCGAAAGCATATTGGCAATATATAAAATGGTTCGACGGAATTCTTTATATTCGGGCGTGCTCTTTAACGGATTCTCGGAAACACCGGAACTTGCCAATTCCTCCGGGGTCGCAAGATGATCGGGAATAGATACACTTACCGACTTTATACCAAAGGTCTTAAGCTTGGACAAATGGCGGAGAGAAAGAACAGTGCTTTTGGGAACAACAGTCTGACCTCTTGAATTAATTGCATCGGCACCAAGAATCATACCGGGACGAATTTCATCAATCAGTATATTTTTCTTCAGCATGAGAGACCTCCTTCTTTCATTGGATTTATAGTATATATCGGACTTTCAGCCTATATTTCATAATAGCTGAAATGCCAAGTATTTGCAAGGAAAACGCAATATTATGAAGAAGCAAAAACGAAAAATCAAGCGTGTTTTCGGCGCTATAATCAAGAGCATTGTTATAGCGTTTCTTTTGCTTGCCATTGTGGGTGGTATATATGCGTATAATAAATACGGAGAGGATGTTTTAAGATTCCGTGCCAAGGCTATTAATATCGCAAAAGGATCGAACAGAGAGGACTTTACCGGAGGCCTGACCACGGTGATTTATGATGTAAACGGCGAGATTATTACGTCCTTAAGATCCGGAAAAGAAGCCTATTACCTGAACTATGAAGAGATTCCTAAGGCGGCTGTGGATGTAATGCTTGTTACAGAGGACAGGAAATTTTATTCGCATCACGGAGTAGACCTGGTGGCCTGCGTCCGGGCAGCGGTAGAACTCCTGAGAAATGACATGAGAATTACACAGGGAGCTTCCACAATTACCCAACAGCTGGCACGAGGAACTTACCTTTCCTACGAGACCTCCTTCGAAAGAAAAATTACAGAGATATTTTTGTCCTGGGAGCTGGAAAAGAAATACTCCAAAAAAGATATACTGGAATTCTATATGAACGACATATATTTCTCAAATGGCCTGTACGGAATTCAGGCAGCCTCCGTAGGATATTTTGGAAAGGGAGTCAAGGAACTTTCATTATCGGAACTGGTTTTTCTGTGTGCAATACCCAACAACCCCAGTGCCTATGATCCGTATCGCTTTAAGGAAAACACGGAAGAACGCCGTGACAGAATGCTTAAGCAGCTTTATGACCATAAAAAGATTACAAAGGAAGAATACACAGAGGCACTGAATACCCCGATTGTACTCAAAAAGTCGGGTGTTACACGCCATAATTATGTGGAAACCTACTCCAGATATTGTGCAGTCAGAGCACTTATGGAGAATCAGGGATTCAAGTTCAGAACGACTTTTGAGTCTGAAGAAGACCAGCAGATGTATGAAGAACAGTATGACGAATCCTTCGCTTACTGGCAGCAAAAGCTTTATGACGGCGGCTTCAGAATATACACATCCATTGATCTGGAATTTCAGAATCTGCTTCAGGAAGCTGTAAATGATAATCTGGCACATCATGACGAAAAAAGCGAGGATGGCGTGTATGAGCTTCAGGCGTCTGCCACTTGTATTGATAATGCCACAGGATATGTGCGTGCAATAGTTGGTGGCAGGGAGCAGGAGTTTGTGGGCTATACGTTAAACAGAGCGTACCAGTCTTTCAGACAGCCGGGAAGCTCGGTGAAGCCGCTTATAGTGTACACTCCGTGGTTTGAAAGAGGACTTTCCCCCGATGATATTCTTGATGACGTAAAGGTGCCGGGCGGCCCTAAAAACGCCAGCGATACATACTCAGGAGAAATCACCGTACGATTCGCGGTGGAAAGATCAAGGAATACGGTTGCATGGGAACTGTTTAAGGAACTGACACCTGAAGTGGGACTTCAATACCTGAAAGAGATGAATTTCAGAAAAATTGTTCCGGAGGATAACATACCTGCAGCCTCACTGGGAGGGCTTACCTATGGCGTAAGCTCTCTGGAAATGGCAAGTGCTTATGCGGCACTCCAGAATGATGGTGTGTTCAGAAATCCCACTTGTATCATTCGCATAACAGACACAGAAGGAAAAGAAATAGTTCCTGAAAATACTGTCACAAAAAGAATTTATGAAATAAATGCCAGTCGTGCAATGACTGACGTTATGAAGGGCGTTCTTGTAAGCGGTACAGGTAAGAAGTACAAGCCTGATAAAGCGGTGTGTGCCGCAAAAACAGGTACCACCAATGATACCAAGGACGGATGGTTTGCGGGCTATTCCGCGTTTTATACCACCGTTGTATGGGTGGGATATGATTACCCGAAGGAAGTAAAGGATATTAACAAAGAATCCCATCCGGGAAACATCTGGAAACAATTCATGGACGAAATCCACGATGATCTGCCTGCCACTGACTTTGAGCCCTACGAATATATCGAGCAGACCAGATTCCCCAAGATAAAGACAGAGGACGCAAACAATTACAAGTTGACACCTTAATTGCCCGAGCCTATAATTTCATAGGTAATACGGAGGATAAAAATGTATAACATAGATTTCAATAAACCAATACACGTTCACTTTATCGGAATAGGCGGAATAAGCATGAGCGCTCTTGCCAAGCTCCTTCTTTCCAAGGGCTTTAAGGTAACGGGCTCCGATCGACAGAAATCGGCAATTACAGAGGATCTGGAGGCTGATGGTGCCGAAATAATGCTGGGACAACGTGCTGCCAATATTACGGATGATATTGATGTGGTTATTTATACGGCAGCGGTTCACGAGGATAATGAAGAACTTATGGCTGTAAGACAGCATAATATCCCTGCACTTACCCGTGCCGAGCTTATGGGACAGGTTATGAAACAGTATCCTGCAGCAGTAGGCATTTCAGGCACACACGGAAAGACCACAACCACAGGTATGCTTTCAGTTATGCTTATGGATGCGAATATGGATCCGACGGTATCCATCGGAGGAATTCTTCCGGAAATCGGAAGCCAGTTCAGAATTGGTGAGGGCAAGCACTTTGTGGTTGAATCCTGCGAATATACAAATTCATTTTTAAGCTTTTTCCCTACGGACGCAATTATTCTGAATATCGAAGCGGATCATCTGGACTTCTTCAAGGATCTGGATGACATACGAAACTCCTTCGCAGGTTTCGGAAAGCTTGTTCCATCAGAGGGACTTCTTATTGTCAATTCAGAAATAGACAAGGCTGATGAGCTGTTCAAGGGCTGCGGTGCTTCGATTAAGACTTATGGTCTCTGTGAGAACGGCGAAGCAGCAGACAGCTACAATTATGCTGCAGCAGACATTTCCTACGATGATCAGGGACGCGGCATATACAATTTCTACGAAGACGGAAGGCTGTTAGGAGAAATCAGACTTGGCGTTGTGGGAAGACATAACATTTCCAATTCCTTGCCCGCAATAGCAATGGCACTTAAATACGGTGTTCCCTTTGAGACTGTTCAGAAGTCTGTCTGCAGGTACAACGGAACAAAAAGACGCTTTGAGTACAAGGGAAGTCTTGGCGAGATAGATATATATGACGACTACGCTCATCATCCTACAGAGATTGCAGCCACACTTACAGCTGCAAAGAATGGAAAGCATAAACGGGTAATAACTGTTTTCCAGCCACATACATACAGCCGTACAAAGGCACTTCTCAATGGCTTTGCCGAAGCACTCAGCCTTTCTGATGTGGTGGTTCTTGCGGATATTTACGCAGCCAGAGAGATTAACACCGGCGAGGTGTCCTCTGCTGATATTATGGCACTGCTTAAAGAAAAAGGTAATGAAGTTTACCATTTTCATAGTTTTGACGAAATTGAAAATTTTCTTTTGGAATTTGCAACATCAGGCGACATGTTGATAACTATGGGTGCCGGAGATGTAGTAAATATAGGCGATTCGCTACTTGGAAGATAACTTTTCCACATAATCCACAGCTTTTTATTCATTTTGTGTAAGGAGTCAATGTGGATTATTTTTTGTCATTTTAGCGTTGTTTTGCGGATTATGGAGTTTTTTGAACAGGGTTTTCCACATTTTCCACATTTTTATTCTACATAGAGTATACAACTTTACCCCCGTTTATCTATGAACTCTTTTATGGTATACTACGCCCCGTCGGTTGTGTTGGGAGACGCACCGTCAGGTTATATCGGGGAGTTTAGAAATGGGAAACATCAGAATCAGCACCGGGCGTAAATTTTCTGCCACGGTGGTACCAAATATTTTCATAGATCGTTATATGGCTTCTGCAAATGGATCATTTGTAAAAGTTTACTTATACCTTCTTCGTTGCCAGTCAGGCAGCACATCGAATTTTTCCATATCTTCCGCAGCAGAGTTTCTGGATGAAACTGAGAAAGATATTGTTCGTGCACTTAAGTACTGGGAAAAGAATGATATTCTTGTATTAGAGCACACTGCTGACGAAATCAGCGGTATTACTATTCTTGACTTATCTCAGGACGTATCATGCCCTGCTATTGTGACAGCTGTACCTGCTGTGGCGTCAGTGGCAGAGCCCGTGGTTGAGCAGGTACAGGAAGCAAAGAGCCCTGCTGCAAGATCATACACAAGAATGGATATCGAAAAGGCTCTTGTAAATCCTGACATCTCATGGTTGTCGGATATTATCGGAGGCTATCTTGAAAAGCTTCTTACGGATGCAGACCTTTCTCTCATTATGTTCATGTATTATGACCTTCACTTCTCAAAAGAGCTTATTCTGCATGTTTATGAGACTTGTGTCAGCCGTAATAAGAAGACAATTAAGTATATTCAGACAGTTGCCATTAACTGGTTCGAGCAGGGAATCACAACTGTTGAAGAAGCGGAGCAGAACGCAATCGCCTTTGACGCTTATTTTGGTGCAATAAATAAGGCATGGAATCTGGGAAGACTTCCCGGTGACAAGGAACAGAAGATGATTAAATCCTGGAAAGAGATGGGCTTCGGAATTGAAGTGGTGAAGGAAGCCTGTGACAGGACATTGATGTCTGCGGGAAAGCCAAATTTTAATTATGCCAATAAGATGCTTACATCCTGGCATGAAAAAGGACTTATTACTCTTGAACAGATAAAAGCTCAGGACGGAAACGGAAAGACTTCAGCAGTGAAGAGCGAGGGAACCAAGTCGGCTCAGGCATACAACAATTACGCCAGCCACACATATTCAGGTATGGATATGATGGAAATACAACGTCAGCTTTTAAGAAAGAACAAATCGGTACAACCGGGTCAGCCTAAGTAATCAGAATAAATGTAGGGTTAAAATGGGTCTCACAAATTATCAGTACAATTCAATAATACGTCAGTATGATGATATTCGCATAGCAAACGCCCGTAAAGAAGAGGACAGGAAGGCTGAAATCCGCAGAAAGCTTCCTGAGTATGGTGAGCTGGAAAGCAAAGCAATAGAGCTTTCTATGAAGTGTGCGTCTCATACGCTGATATCCGACGTTTCCGAGGTGGCAGAAAATATAGCAGCATTGGACAGGGAACTTGGCATTCTCGCAAAAAAGAAGAAGGAAGTTCTTGTCGCAGCCGGCTATCCTGCGGATTATCTTGAACCGATATATTCCTGCCCCGATTGTAAGGATACCGGATACGCAGGAAACAAGAGGTGTCATTGCTTTAAGCAGGCTATGGTGGATCTGATATATCGTCAGTCAAATCTGAAGGGCATTCTTGAAAGAGAAAACTTCGACACATTCTCAATGAGTTACTACAGTCATGAGACAATTGATCCTATTACGGGTGAGTCTTCTTATGACATTATGAAATGCAACTATGAAAAGTGCCGAAATTATGTTGAGGAGTTTGGAAAAGGCAAGGAAGCGGAAAATCTGATTCTTTACGGAAAGCCTGGTCTTGGCAAGACATTTCTTTCCAACTGCATGGCCGGAGCTCTCCTTGCAAAGGGACAGACTGTACTTTATCTTACTTCACATCAGTTCTTCGAGGCTCTTTCACGTGATTTCAGAAATCACGACGAAGCAGAAGATCCAACTACAACTTCAGATTACATCCTGAGCTGCGATTTACTCATCATAGATGATCTGGGAGCAGAATTATCCACATCATTTACAGTATCTAAATTTAACTACTGCATAAACGAAAGACTGTTAAGAAATCGTGCAACAATTCTCTCCACAAACCTTATGCCGGAAAATATTGAAGGCGTATACGGAGACCGTAATTTCTCCAGAATTATCGGTAATTTCACGCCGCTTTACTTCTTCGGAGATGACATCAGGATTCAAAAACAACTCTCGGTGGGTTGAGAATCACGCTTGACAAAAGTCGTTTTCTACTGTAAATTAGGGCGCGGCTTAAACAATATACAGTACCGAGATTGTCAAGATCCCGGTCGAAACGGAGGAACAGTATGTCACAAGATGATATCCTTAGTACGATACCAGTAGGAAAGCTTGGAATTGTCGCATTAGAGAGTTGCAAGACTATTGGCAAAAAGGTTGATGATTACATTGTAGAGTGGCGTTACAACCGTAGCCATGAGGAAATTGATACTATCAATTTCGTCGACTATAAGAAGGAGTCATACCTTATCGATGCTACCTGCCCCAGATTTGGTACAGGTGAAGCCAAGGGCTACCTCAAGGAAAGTATTCGCGGATGCGATTTGTATTTCCTTGTTGATGTAACAAATTACTCACTTTTATACTCCGTAAACGGACATGAAAATCACATGTCTCCTGACGATCATTACCAGGATCTTAAGCGACTTATTGCCGCAGCCAGTGGTAAGGCTCGTCGTATCACAGTTATTATGCCTTTCCTCTATGAGGGACGTCAGCATAAGAGAAGTGCAAGAGAGTCTCTTGACTGTGCAATTGCTCTTCAGGAACTGGTGAACATGGGTGTTGATTCCATCATCACCTTTGATGCACATGATCCTCGTGTGCAGAATGCTATTCCGCTTTATTCTTTTGAAACGGTTCAGCCTACATATCAGTTCATTAAGGCACTTTTAAGAAAGGTTCCTGATATTACATTGGATGCAAAGCATACAATGGTTATCTCTCCCGATGAAGGAGCTATGACACGTGCGGTTTATTTCGGAACAGTTATTGGTGCCGATGTAGGTATGTTCTATAAGCGTCGTGACTATACTCAGGTTGTTGGCGGCAGAAATCCGATTGTTGCTCATGAATATCTTGGTTCTGACATTACAGGTAAGGATGTAATCATTATCGACGATATGATTTCTTCCGGTGAAAGTATGTTGGATGTTGCAAGAGAGCTTAAGGAGAGAAAGGCTCGCAGAATCTTCATTTGTTCTACATTTGGTCTTTTCACAAATGGTTTCGCAAAGTTTGATGAGGCATATTCACAGGGTATCTTCGATTTGTTGATAACAACAAACCTTGTATATCAGACAGAGGAGCTTCTTAGCCGTCCTTACTATACAACAGCTGATATGTCCAAGTATATTGCTTTGCTTATTGACTCTTTGAATCATGATCAGTCTATCAGTGAGTTCTTGAATCCTACTGAGCGTATTCAGAAGTTTATTTCTCAGTACAAGAAAAAGCAGGAAGCAAAGTCAACTGAAAAGTAAAATAGTTATAGGGGTGCTTATGCATCCCTATATTTTTTAGTAGTATACGAAAATTTACGAAAACGTCACTTGACTTACAAATGAATTTAGGATAAAATTTATGCATAGTTCGAAAATTTACGAAATTTCGGAGAAGGAGATTTACTGTCATGGGAAATAAAAAACTAGAACGAGGCTCAGGATTACTGATGCCAATCAGTTCATTACCATCACCTTATGGAATAGGAACACTTGGAGCGGCTGCTCGTGAATTCGCTGATCTGGCTGCCCGAATGAAAGCAAAATATTGGCAGGTGCTTCCTATCGGCCCTACAAGCTATGGAGATAGTCCATACCAGTCCTTTTCTGCATTCGCCGGAAATCCGTATTTTATAGATCTGGATACGCTTATTGATGAGGGACTTCTGAAAAAGGAGGACCTTGAAGGTGTCAACTTCGGAACAAATCCAACAGACATTGACTATGCGGCAATATACGGAGCACGTTTTGAGGTTCTTAAAAAGGCATTCAAAAACAGTAACCATAAGGAATCTCAGGAATACAAGGCATTTCAGGAGGCCAATGAATTCTGGCTTAACGACTATGCCCTTTATATGGCTGTGAAGCTCAGCTTCGATGGAAAGTCCTGGCAGGAGTGGGATGATGATATTCGTCTCAGAAAGCCGGAGGCAGTTGCTGAATATTCAGAAAGACTGGCTGAGGATGTGGATTTCTGGAAGTTTCTCCAGTTTATGTTTGATGAACAGTGGAAAGCACTGAAAAAGTACGTTAATTCTCTCGACATTGAGATTATAGGAGACATTCCGCTCTATGTTGCTCTCGACAGCTCAGATGTCTGGGTACATCCGGATCTTTTTGAACTGGACGAGGATTTGAGAGAGATAAATATTGCAGGAGTTCCCCCCGATATGTTTTCTGCAACAGGCCAGCGTTGGGGCAACCCCATCTATCGCTGGGACAGAATGGAAAGCGACGGATTCAGATGGTGGGGAGAGAGAATGAAGTCCTGTGGCTACCACTATGACGTAGTCAGAATTGATCACTTCATTGGTATCGTAAATTACTGGTCTATTCCGGCTACATGCCCTACAGCTATTGATGGTCAGTGGATTAAGGGACCCGGCAAAAAGCTCACAGATATGATTAACAGAATCATTCCGGACACAAAGCTTATTGCAGAGGACCTTGGCGTTCTTACTGAGCCTGTTAAGGAGCTCATCAGGGAAAATGATTATCCCGGAATGAAGATACTTGAATTTGCTTTTGACGGTGGATCGGATAATCCTTATCTTCCACACAATTACAATACAGATAACGTTATCGTTTACATTGGTACCCACGATAACGAAACACTGGCAGGTTCTTTGAAGAACTGTAAGGTTCAGGATTATAAGTGGCTTGAAAAGTATTATGGGGCCAAGAATGAGGCGGATCTCCCTGCGGCAATAATACGAGGCTGCTATGCATCTGTAGGAAGAGTAGCGATACTTCAGGTTCAGGATGTTTTAGGTCTTGATAACCGTGCTCGCACCAATTTCCCTTCCACCATCGGAGAAAACTGGCGTTGGAGAGCAACAAAAGAGCAGTTGGATTCCATCGATACTGACTATTATAAAGAGCTTGCTGAAATGTACGGCAGAGCATAAAAGAGGTATAAAATGAAGAATTTTAAGGCAAATGTATGTGATTATCTTAAACTTAACTATGATAAAACCGTTGCAACAGCAACAACAAGCGAGCTTTATTCAGCCGTAGCCTGTGCGGGCATAGCTGAGGTCGGTCACGACTTTACCGAAAAGGCAAAAAACGCAGATGGTAAGAAAGTAGCCTACCTTTCCGCAGAGTTTCTGATTGGCCGTATGACCTACAATAATCTTTTAAATCTCGGACTCCTTGAAAAGTACACTGAACTCATGGACGAGTACAAAAGAAATACTCGTGAGTTAGAAGATATTGATGATCCGGCAACAGGAAACGGAGGCCTTGGACGTCTTGCAGCTTGTTTCCTTGATTCCGGTGCTACCAACGGTATCAACCTTAATGGCTACGGTATCAGATACCGCTACGGCCTTTTTAAGCAGAGCTTCAAAAATGGTTTTCAGACAGAGGAACCTGATGATTGGACAAAATTCGGCGATCCTTGGTCTATTCGTCATGACGAGGACAAGGTTCTTGTGCATTTTAAGGATGATGACGTTTATGCAGTCCCTTACGATATGCCGGTTATAGGTTATGGCGGAAAGAAAATCAATTTCTTAAGACTTTGGCAGGCTGAACCTGTACAGGAATTCGATTTTGATATGTTCAATAATCAGAATTACGCCAAGGAAGCAACTAAGAGAAACAACGCATTTGCCATCTCAGCGGTGCTTTATGCCAACGATTCCATGAAGGCGGGAAAGCAGCTTCGCCTTAAGCAGCAGTATTTCTTCTCCAGTGCCTCCGTTCAGGACATGGTAAGAACGTATAAAAAGAAATACGGTGACGACTTCAGACATTTTGCGGATGAGTATGCAATTCAGCTTAATGATACACACCCGACAGTGGCAATTCCCGAGCTTATTCGTATTCTCATGGAAGAAGAAGGATTATCCTTTGCAAAATCATTTAAGATTGCCCGTGAGACCTTCGCATACACTAACCACACAATTATGGCTGAAGCCCTTGAAAAGTGGGATGTTGCACTCTTTAAGTCGGTAATTCCTCACGTGTACAAATATGTTCAGATGATTCAGAAGGCACTGAGAAAAGATCTGGAAAAGCTGAATCATGAAGGCTTTGATGCGGATCAGTATAACATTATTGACGGAAATCTTATTCATATGGCGAGAATGGCTATTTATGGCTCCCATTCCACCAATGGTGTTGCCGCACTTCATACAGAGATTCTTAAGAACGACGCTCTTAAGGAATGGTATAAAATTTATCCGGAACGCTTTAATAACAAGACAAACGGAATTACTCAGCGACGCTGGCTTGCACTTTGTAATATGGAGCTTTCGGGCTTTATTACAGAAAACATAGGGCAGGGATGGATTACAGATCTGGATCGCCTTAAAAAGCTTGCTCCCCTTGCGGATAACAAGAAGACGATTAAGCAGTTTAATGAGATTAAGCGCATCAAAAAAGTTCAGCTGGCAGAATATATTCGTGAAAATGAGGGCATTACAATCGATCCTTCATTCATCTATGATATTCAGATCAAACGACTTCATGAGTATAAGAGACAGCTTCTGAATGCATTCTCAATCCTTGATATTTACTATGGACTGAAGGAAGGAAGAATTAAAGATTTCATGCCAATGTGTTTTATTTTCGGCGCAAAGGCTGCTCCCGGATACTTCCGTGCAAAGAGTATCATCAAATTTATCAACGAAATTGCAAATCTGGTTAATAACGATCCCGACGTAAAGGATAAGCTTAAAGTTGTGTTCGTGCAGAATTACAACGTATCCTACGCAGAGAAGCTTGTTACCGCAGCAGATATTTCAGAACAGATTTCCACTGCAGGTACAGAAGCATCGGGTACAGGCAATATGAAGCTTATGCTTAACGGTGCTGTTACACTTGGTACTTATGACGGTGCCAACGTGGAGATTGTTCAGGAAGCAGGCGAAGAAAACAATTACATTTTCGGAAATCGTGTTGAAGATATCGAAAAGCTTAAGGCGGATGGTTACAACTCAAGGAAAATTTATGAGAAGAACAAGCGTCTTAAGAAAGTAGTTGATACACTTGTGGACGGAACCTTTGATGATGGCGGAACAGGCGGCTTCAAGGAACTTTACACATCCTTACTTGAAGGTGCATCCTGGCACAAGCCCGACCACTATTTCATATTTGCCGATTTTGACTCTTATGTGGAAGCAAAGCTTCGTGCAAATAAGGATTACAAGGACAGAGAAGCCTTCGGCAAAAAGTGTCTCTTAAATGTGGCTGCAGCAGGAAAATTCTCTTCAGACAGAACAATCAGACAGTACACAGAAGAAGTGTGGAGCTGAAAATAACAAACTAACGATAAGAGGGGGCCGCGTGTTGCGGTCCCTTTGCGTATTCGAGGCATTTATGATATTTACGTTGACTACGGGCAGGCAAGGATGTAAAATGTAATGAACTATGTATTAAAGGAGACATTTACTATGGCAATGGATAAAAAGCTTGTAGAAGAAATCACTTCCATGGAAGTGGATTTTGCGCAGTGGTATACAGATGTTGTCAAGAAAGCTGAGCTTATTGACTACTCTGCTGTCAAGGGCTGCATGATTATTAAGCCGGATGGTTATGCAATCTGGGAGAATATTCAGCACGAACTGGACAGAAGATTTAAAGAGACGGGTGTACAGAACGTCTACATGCCAATGTTCATTCCGGAAAGCCTTCTTGAAAAGGAGAAGGATCACGTAGAAGGATTTGCACCTGAAGTTGCATGGGTAACACAGGGCGGCCTTCAGCCTCTCCAGGAAAAGTTATGCGTTCGTCCTACATCAGAAACTCTTTTCTGTGACTTTTATAAGGGACTTATTCAGTCCTACAGAGATCTCCCTAAGGTATATAACCAGTGGTGCTCTGTAGTACGTTGGGAAAAGGAAACAAGACCTTTCCTTCGTTCACGTGAATTCTTATGGCAGGAAGGCCACACAGTTCATGCAACATTTGAAGAAGCAGAAGAGCGTACAGTTCAGATGCTTAACCTTTACGCAGATTTCTGTGAAGAGTTCCTTGCAATGCCCGTAGTTCGCGGACGCAAGACAGAAAAAGAAAAGTTCGCAGGTGCTGAAGCTACATACACAATCGAAGCACTTATGCATGATGGAAAGGCTCTCCAGTCCGGAACATCTCATAACTTCGGCGATGGCTTTGCACGTGCTTTCGGCATTCAGTATACAGATAAAGAAAACCATCTCCAGTATGCTTATCAGACATCCTGGGGTATGACAACACGTCTTATCGGAGCTATTATCATGGTACATGGTGATAACGAGGGCCTTGTGCTTCCTCCTAAGGTAGCTCCTACACAGGTAATGGTTATCCCTATTCAGCAGAAGAAGGAAGGCGTTCTTGAGAAGGCAAACGAACTTTGCGAAAGACTTGGCCGCGTAGCTCGTACAAAGGTTGATTCTTCTGATAAGAGCCCCGGCTGGAAGTTCGCTGACTGCGAAATGAGAGGTATCCCCGTTCGTGTTGAAATCGGACCTAAGGATATTGAAGCAGGCAAGTGCGTACTTGTAAGACGTGACACAAGAGAAAAGATAGAGTGTGCTCTTGATGAAGTTGAAACAAAGGTTACAGAGCTTCTTGAGACAATTCAGAAGGATATGTTCCAGCGTGCTAAGGATCACAGAGATGCTCATATCTGGGATGCAAAGAATTACGACGAGCTTAAGGATATTGCTGAGAACAAGCCCGGCTTCATCCGTGCTATGTGGTGTGAGGAGCAGGATTGCGAAGATAAGATTAAGGCAGAACTTGCAGTAACATCACGTTGCATGCCTTTCCATGATCAGGAACGCATTGCAGAAACATGCGTATGCTGCGGAAAGCCCGCAAAGAAGCTTGTTTACTGGGGCAAAGCATATTAATTTCGATATAAAGCTACCTATTCGTACATAACCTATATGCAGATTACTTTACCAAAAAACGTCAAAAAAATAATAGAAACCCTTACGGCAAACGGCTTTGAAGCCTATGCCGTAGGAGGTTGCGTGAGAGACGCACTTCTTTCCAGAGAGCCTAAGGACTGGGATATTACCACATCAGCACAGCCGGCTCAGGTTAAGGAGCTTTTTTCACATACCATCGATACGGGAATTCAGCATGGAACAGTTACTGTTATGCTGGATCACGTGGGATACGAGGTTACAACCTATCGTATAGACGGTGAATACGAGGATTGCAGACATCCGAAGGAGGTTAAGTTTACCACAAAGCTTTCGGAAGATCTTCTTCGCAGAGATTTTACTATCAATGCCATGGCCTATAACGAGCAGGATGGTGTTGTTGATTTGTTTGGCGGCGTAAAGGACCTTGAAGCGAAGGTTATTCGCTGTGTTGGAGAAGCCGGAGAAAGATTCGATGAGGACGCCCTCCGAATTCTCAGAGCATACAGATTTGCCGCACAGCTTGGTTTTTCCATAGAAGAGGCAACAATCAAGGCTGCTTCGGAACGTGTGGAAAATCTGAAAAAAGTAAGTGCTGAAAGAGTTAGAGAGGAACTGAACAAACTCTTACTTTCAAAGAATCCGGATAAACTTTTTGATGCTCGTGAGGCAGGAGTGACAAAAGTTGTGCTTCCTGAGTTTGATGCCCTTGTCAGAGGCGGAAAAGATGCTCAGGGAGTTAAAGGCGTGAAAAACGGGCAGGCAATGTCGGGAATGCGAGCTGTTAAAGCTGTTTCCCTGGTGGCAAACGAAGCCCTGGCAGACAGAGCCTTTTCAGCAAAAGAGACTCAGATACTTAAATGGGCTGCATTACTTTCGGAATATGTTGATACGGACATTTTCACGGGAGGCCTGGACAACTATACCGAGGACAGAGGCGGAGATAAGCCCGAGGATCAGTATAAGGCCATTGACCTTACTTCCATGCACAAGGATGCAGCAACAAAGAAACATAATCTTGTAAGAGAGGTTATGGTTCGTCTTAAATTCGATAACGAAACACGTGACATGGTTACGGCACTCTGCGACGCACATAATCAGAAGCCTGTAATCATTAATGACGTGTCCATACGCCAACAGATCAGAAAACTGGGACAGGATACCTGCTCATTGCTTTACGAACTTCAGAAGGCACAGGCCTTTGCGGATGGTTTTGTATCTGTTGGAGAAATAAATGTTTCTGCAGCAAAAACTGTGGAAAGAATTAAAAAAGCAAGAGAAACTTACGAAGCAATAATAGAAAGAGGCGATTGCGTAAGCGTTAAACAGCTTGCTGTTAACGGAAAGGACCTTATTGAGGCTGGTTTCCCGCAGGGAGAAGGCATCGGAGAGATGCTGGACTACCTGCTTGGAAAGGTCATTCTTGACCAATCGCTTAACGAAAAGCAAAAACTTATTGATATAGCTTGTTTAAATTACTAACTGAAGGTACATGAATTGATCAATCTCGGAGATGACAATAAAAAGAAAAGCGGTAATAACAGGCTTTATGAGCAACGTGTTTACGGCACCGATAAACAGAAGCGGGATCAGTACGATAAGCTTATGGGCAGAACGTACACAAAAGATACCCGGAGGCCTGTAAAGAGCAGCAATTCGCATGGCGGAGTGATTGCTCTTATGGCTGTGTTTATGGTGCTTATTTTTGGTGCGTTGCTTTATCTTCTGTTTTCGGGAAATGACAAAAACAAGAAGCCCGGAAATACGGTTGGCGAAACACCTACAACGGCACCTACCGCTGTGGTGGAGAAAGGATACGATTATACTGCCGTGGTTCTTGCTGTGGATACAGAAATCAAGACCATCAAAATGTATGACGTAGACGAAGAAATAGAAAGAACGCTGGTGTACACCGGCTCCAGTCTGTTCTATGCAGAACAAGGAAGCCAGGTAACCGCAGGACAGCTGAAACCGGGCGATTTCATGCTGTTTAACTGCGACGCGAGACAAATAATCAAAAAGGCTCAGTGGGTTTCAGACGGATGGGAAAAACTCCGTATTGATGACCTGGAAATTCAGAAGGACCTGCACCGCATGATTATCCGCGGCCAGATATACAAATATTCAGATGACCTTTGCGTCATAAGTGACGATAAGAGAGTAAATATCGATGCCCTGCTTACCGGAGAGGACAAATATACGATTCGCGGTATTGGCGATACGGTTAAAGAAATTTTTGTAACCGTAGGCCACGGGGTGCTTCAATTAAAGAATTATGAGGATTTTGTAGACGGAGAGATTATGATAGGCTCCCGCTACACAGAAGTAGTTCCTACCAGCGGCATGTTTGTTGTTCGCGAGGGAGAATATAAGGTTGTTATTTCTTCAGGACGATTCGAGGGAGTAGCTGACATCCAGGTAAAACGCGGAGAAGAAACAATACTTGACGTTTACGAATTCGGACGCGGCTCCATTACCGAAGGCGATGTAAACTTTAAGATTGAACCCTTCGGAGCAAAACTCCTGATTAACGGCAACGAAACAGATTACCTGAGCGGCCCCGTAAAACTCGATTTTGGCTCATATTTCATAGAAATTCAGGCAGAAGGCTACGAAACACAGAAAACGAACCTTACGGTGGATACACTTCAGAAATCCATATCCATTTACCTGACAGAGCTGGCAGACACAACGCCTACTCCTTCACCCGAACCGATTCCGGGCGGAGATAATACCGGAGAGAATACGGATACCGGCAATACCACCGGAGACGACAACGGAGAGACGGCCGACGCAGGAAATACCAATACAGAAGGCTCTGAAATGTATGACATTTCAACCTACGGATTTACCATTGATCCTGACCATAGAGTATACATACTGGGACCTGAGGGCGGAATGGCAGCCATAACAAACCTTGATACCGGTGTTACATATTCTATAGGCACGATTCCCTGTGACTTCCAGAAAGTCATAGGAGATATGCAGATAATAGTAACAAACGGTCCTAAAGCTCAGGTGTTTGATTATAACGAAAGTGATGACGGAGCAGACTGTTTCTACGATTTTTCAGGAAAATTCGAGTAATATTACCCGATTACGGGTCACACATAAAGGAGAACATTATGTCAGATTACATGCAGAACTATGAAGCTTGGCTTGCAAATCCTTATTTCGATGAGAAGACAAAGGATGAACTTAAAAGTCTCGCAGGAAACGACAACGAAATCAAAGAACGTTTTTATCGTGACTTGGAATTTGGTACAGGAGGTCTCAGAGGAATTATCGGAGCCGGCACCAACAGAATGAATGTTTACACTGTTCGTAAGGCAACACAGGGCCTTGCAAACTATATTAAGCGTATGGGAGCACAGGATAAAGGCGTCGCTATTGCCTTTGACTCAAGACGCATGTCTCCTGAATTTGCTGATGAAGCAGCACTTTGCCTTAATGCAAACGGTATCAAAGCATACGTATTTGAATCATTACGTCCCACTCCCGAACTTTCTTTTGCGGTAAGATTTTACGGAGCAACAGCAGGAATTAACGTAACTGCCAGCCACAACCCGCCTGAATACAATGGCTATAAGGTTTACTGGGAGGACGGTGCTCAGATAGTAGCTCCTCACGACGTTGAAATCTTAAAGGAAGTTGCTGCAGTTAAGGATTATGCTGATGTTCTTACAATGGACAAGGCAGAGGCCATAAAGGCCGGACTCTACATTCAGATTGGTAAAGAATGTGATGACGCATACATCGAAACACTTAAGAAGCTTGTTCTTCGCCCTGAAGCAATTGAAGCAAACAAGGATCTTAAGGTTGTTTACACACCTCTTCACGGTACAGGTAATATTCCCGTAAGACGCATTCTTAAAGAAATCGGATTTACAAATGTTACAGTTGTTCCTGAACAGGAGCTTCCCGACGGTAACTTCCCTACTGTTTCATACCCTAATCCCGAGGCAAAGGAAACATTTACACTGGGCCTTGAAATTGCAAAGAAGATTGATGCAGATCTTGTTCTTGCAACAGATCCCGATGCAGACAGACTTGGCTGCTACGTAAAGGATACAAAGAGCGGAGAGTACATTTCTCTTACCGGAAACATGAGCGGATGCCTGCTGGCTGATTACGAAATCATGTCCACAAAGGAAAAGAAAGGACTTCCCGAGGACGGAGCTCTCATTACAACAATCGTTTCCACAGATATGGCAAAAGCCATTGCTGAGTACTACAAAGTAAACTGCTACGAAGTGCTTACAGGCTTTAAGTTCATCGGCGGAATGATGAGACAGTTCGAGGAGCAGAAGAAGGGTACTTACCTTTTCGGATTTGAAGAAAGCTATGGCTGCCTTATTGGTGACCATGCCCGCGATAAGGATGCAGTTGTTGCAACAATGGCACTTTGCGAGGCAGCAGCATATTATAAGACAAAAAATATGACACTTTGGGATGCAATGGTTTCCCTTTATGACCGTTATGGCTACTACAAGGATGATATCATTTCCGTAACAATGAAGGGAATTACAGGACTTGAGAAGATTGCCTCCATCATGGAAACACTTCGCAGCAATCCCATTACGGAAATTGCAGGATACAAGACACTGGCAGTTCGTGACTACAAGAAGGACGAAAGAAAGGACCTGGCTACAGGAAAAGTAGAAAAGACAGGACTTCCTTCATCCAACGTACTTTACTACGAACTTTCCGATAACGGATATCTTTGCGTTCGTCCTTCCGGCACTGAACCTAAGATTAAGCTGTACTTCGGTGTAAAGGGCAGTTCTCTGGCAGAGTCTGAAGAACTTTCCAAGAAGCTTGGTGCAGAAGTAAAAGCAATGCTTGAAGCAATGTAAAAAGACTACTGACAACTCGCGTGCCTATGGGTGCGCGAGTTGTATTAAGGAGAGAAAATGATTAAGTACGTACTTGTGGACCTTGACGGAACAATTACAAATTCTGAAGAGGGCGTTACAAAGAGCATTCAGTATGCCCTTCATCACTATGGAATCGAAGTGGAAGACTGCAAACAGCTCAGAAAATATATCGGACCACCCATTACCTGGTCCTTTGCAGATGCAGGAATTCCCACTGAAAAGGTGGATGAGGCAATAGAAAAATACAGAGAAAGATACAACAAATACGGAATATATGAGGCATACATATATGACGGTATCCCTGAAATGCTAAAGAAACTTCATGAGGAAGGAAAGAAGCTTATTCTTGCCACATCCAAGCCACTGCATTTTGCCAAAATTGTAATGCAGCATTTCGGTGTGGACGTTCTCATGGATGAGCTTTGCGGAGCTGATTCGGACCGCAACCGTAACCAGAAATGGGAAGTTATTGACTATATTCTCAAAGAAAACAACATTACGGACAAATCGGAAGTGCTTATGGTAGGCGATACCCGCTTTGACGTTGAAGGTGCAAACATATGCGGCATCAAAACATGTGGTGTTCTCTGGGGATTTGGCTCAAGAGAAAGCCTCGAAAAGGAAGGCGCTGCGTATATTGCGGAGACTCCTGAAGAGGTTGCAAAGCTGATTTGCGAATTATAAGCCTATATTTCTGCGTTTTATACCTTTATTCCAAAGACGAAGGTGCAGTAAAATAGACGAAGATGATTCAAACAGACCGATGCAGATTATTTACGGCTGTTTCATCAGAAAGGATTTTATTATGAAAGACAAAGTAAGCAGTATTGTAAAAGTGGCAATTGTAGTTGTGGTTGCACTTATCCTTGCTTTCAACGCCTTTTATCAGGTTGGTGAAAATGAGCAGGCAGTAGTTACAACCTTCGGCAATCCCAAGGCAGTAAGTTCGGCAGGTATTCACGTAAAGGTGCCTTTTATCCAGAAGGTAACAAAGGTAGATACAACAATCAAAGGTATCGCCATTGGTTATCAGGAAGGTACAGAGTATTCAATCGAATCAGAATCATTAATGATCACATCCGATTATAACTTTGTAAATGTTGATTTCTATCTGGAATACAGAGTAAGCGATCCTCTCCTTGCACTTTATGCATCAGAGAACCCTACACTGATTCTTAAAAATATCGCACAGGGCTGCATCCGTTCCGTAATTGGTACAACAGGTGTTGATGCGGTTATCACAACAGGTAAGAACGAAATCCAGTCAAATATCAGAGAGATGATTACAGCAGAGCTCACAAAGAATGATATTGGTATTCAGCTCGTAAACATCACAATTCAGGACGCTGAGCCTCCGACGGAAGCTGTCAAGGAAGCCTTCAAGGCCGTAGAAACAGCAAAGCAGGGCAAAGAAACAGCAATCAACAACGCAAACAAGTACAAGTCAGAACAGATTCCTGCCGCAAAGGCAAAGGTTGATAAGGTAATCAAGGATGCTGAAGCACAGAAGCAGGCACGTATCAACGAAGGTATCGGCCAGGCATCCAGATTTGAAGCTCTTTTTGCAGAATACAAGAAATATCCTCTTATCACAAAGCAGAGAATGTTCTACGAAGCAATGCAGGATATTTTACCTGATATGACAGTTTACATTAACGGCCTGGAAGACGGCGGAAATATTGAAATGTTCCTTCCTCTTGAGCCCCTTGTAAATGAGTAAACAGAAGGAGGACATAATCATGGCAGAAAATTATCAGAATACATCAAGCAACAATGGCGGAATGTTCCGTGAAGCGAAGCCTATAAGAAAAGCTAACAAGGGACCTATCATTGCAGCGGTTATAGCTGTTATTGCATTTATTGCCATTAACTTTTTTGCGATATCGGACATATGG
>JAKSRZ010000149.1 GCA_024403375.1 Lachnospiraceae bacterium | reverse complement strand
ACTTCTTACCAACTTCCATAACTACATCAGAGAACATCTGGATGAATCTTCTGTAGGAGTCATATACGAATCTTTCGAACTTGGGATCAGGATTACCTGCGATCATTGCTGCTACTACGTCATCATTAAGTCCGAGGTTAAGGATTGTATCCATCATACCGGGCATTGATGCACGAGCACCGGAACGTACGGAAACGAGAAGGGGATTCTTAAGATCGCCGAACTTCTTGCCGTTTTCCTTTTCCATCCAAGCAACGCCTTCCATAGCCTGAGCCATGATTTCGTCGTTGATCTTGCGACCATCTTCATAGTACTGTGTACAAGCTTCTGTTGTGATTGTGAAGCCCTGTGGTACTGGAAGACCGATTTCTGTCATCTCAGCGAGGTTAGCACCCTTACCGCCGAGAAGGTTACGCATGGACATATTACCTTCTTTGAAGGTATAAACCCATTTGTTTGCCATGTTAGTTTCCTCCTTTTTATGTGTGGCGAATGTCACACGATTATTCTTTTGCCTTAATTACTGCAATTTGGTATTTTACCACAGTTTTAACAAAATATAAAATACATTTTAATATTATATAAAAATTCGGCAATATGCACAAAAAAAGCAAACAGAGTATGTAAGCGTTTACATACTCTGTGACCTATTTAGAATTCCATTTTCTTTTCGAAGTAAGCCTTAAGATCCTCAATCTTAACACGTTCCTGAGCCATTGTATCACGGTCACGAACAGTTACCATACCATCTGTTTCGGAATCAAAATCGTATGTTACACAGAAAGGAGTACCGATTTCATCCTGACGGCGATAACGCTTACCGATGTTTCCTCTGTCATCGAACTCACAGTTGTAATATTTTGAGAGTTCTGTATAAATCTTCTCTGCACCCTCATCAAGCTTCTTGGAAAGAGGAAGAATACCAATCTTTACGGGAGCAAGTGCGGGATGGAAATGAAGAACTGTTCTTACGTCAGGTGCTTCTTCTGTACCGATATTTTCCTCATCATATGCTGCACAAAGGAAAGCAAGTGTTACACGGTCAGCACCAAGTGAAGGCTCAACTACGTAGGGAACATAACGCTGGTTCTTCTCGTCATCGAAATATGTCATTTCCTCGCCGGAAACTGTCTGGTGCTGTGTCAGGTCGTAGTCTGTACGGTCTGCAATGCCCCAAAGCTCGCCCCATCCGAAGGGGAAGAGGAATTCGATATCTGTTGTGCCCTTTGAGTAGAAGCAAAGTTCTTCAGGGCTGTGGTCACGAAGACGCATTTCGTCTTCCTTCATGCCGAGAGACATAAGCCAATCACGGCAGAATGCTCTCCAGTACTGGAACCACTCCAAGTCTGTGCCGGGCTCGCAGAAGAACTCAAGCTCCATCTGCTCGAACTCACGTGTTCTGAAAGTAAAGTTACCGGGTGTGATTTCGTTTCTGAAGGACTTACCAATCTGGCCGATGCCGAAAGGAATCTTCTTTCTTGATGTTCTCTGTACGTTCTTAAAGTTTACAAAGATACCCTGTGCTGTTTCAGGACGAAGGTATACTGTATTCTTAGCATCCTCTGTAACGCCCTGGAATGTCTTGAACATAAGGTTGAACTGTCTGATATCTGTAAAGTTATGCTTACCGCAGGAAGGACAGCAGATTTCCTTTTCGTCGATGAACTTTTTCATCTCTTCGTTGGACCAGCCGTCTACTGAACCGCCAAGGTCAAGGCCCTTTTCAAATGCGTAGTCCTCAATGAGCTTATCTGCTCTGAAACGCTCCTTACATTCTTTACAGTCCATAAGAGGATCAGAAAAGCCTCCGAGGTGACCGGACGCAACCCATGTCTGAGGGTTCATGAGGATTGCACAGTCCACACCTACATTGTAAGGGTTCTCCTGAATAAACTTCTTCCACCATGCCTTCTTAACGTTGTTCTTTAATTCAACGCCGAGGTTACCATAATCCCAAGTATTTGCAAGACCGCCGTAAATCTCTGAGCCGGGATATACGAAGCCACGTGACTTTGCAAGGGATATGATTTTGTCCATTGTCTTTTCGCAAGCCATAATTTTATCGCCTTAAATTAGTATCAAAGTTAATTATGAGATGTTAGTAAAAAAAGGTCTTTATGTCAAGAGTTATCTTAGCTTAAAGAAAGCTTCCGTGCCTTCGGCAATTCCTTCTGCCAAAAGACGCCTGTACTCTTCCGTAGCCATTTTTTTGTCCTCATCAGGATTGGACATAAAGCCCATTTCCACTATTGTTACAGGAACCTTGCACCAGTTTATTCCGGTCATTTTATCTGTTTCCGAAACATATCTTGCCTTCGCTCCTGTCTTTGCACTGGTATATTTCAGTATGAGTTCGGACAGCAGGCGGCTTTCTTTATATGTTGACGCAACATAAGGGTTATGTTTTGTCTGGCACATGGTCATTATTCCGTTTGCAGACCTGTCATCGGATCCATCTGCGTGAAGTCTTATAAAACAGTCAGCATGATTCTGATTGGCGAGGCGCGCCCTTTCTGCATTGCTAATGTCAACGTCGTGAGTTTCTCTTGTCATTACCACGTGATAGCCTTTTTCTGTAAGTGTTTCCTTAAGATAAAGCCCCACCTGAAGATTAAGCTTGTACTCAGGAATCCCTGTGCTTTTTCCTGTAGTGCCGCTTGATACTTTGGCTTTCATTGTGTCAGAGCCGGGACCCATGGGTTCTGTGTTGCTGTTTCCCTTCCTCTGATGTCCCGGGTCTATACATACTATATAGCTTGAATTCAGAGCACGTTCCGATATCTCGGGTGTTTCGGCCGTCTGATTGCTCATTGGGCCTTGTTTTACAAAGAGGGGTGTGAGCAGCATTCAGGAAAAGG
>JAKSRZ010000148.1 GCA_024403375.1 Lachnospiraceae bacterium | reverse complement strand
GCGGCCTCGACCTTGGCAAGGTCGCGCTCCACCAACTGAGCCACTCGCGCATTTTGTATCCGCTGTGCTTTGTTGCACTTGCTGAACACAGGTGTTATAATACCACCGTAAATTGCAAAAGTCAACGGTTTTTTGTTATTTTTAGTGAAGAACTATTGCGCGAAAATTGAGAAATATTCTGAAAATTAAGGGCGGAAAGTCTTACTGTCCCCTTAAAGCTTGACAAAACGGCGATTTATACGGATAATACGTGTTTTGTGAGGGCTGCGAAGCCTTGTTGATAAGGAAGTAGGGAGAAACATGAAAGGTGCTGATATACTTATAAGTGCATTGGTGGATGAGGGCTGTGATACCATATTTGGTTATCCCGGTGGTGCGGTTCTGGAAATCTATGATGCTATTTATAAGGAAAAGAGAATAAAGCATATTCTTACTGCTCATGAGCAGGGGGCTGCTCATGCAGCGGATGGTTATGCTCGTGCAACGGGTAAGGTGGGAGTATGCCTTGCCACAAGCGGACCCGGTGCCACCAATCTTGTTACCGGCATTGCTACGGCCTATATGGATTCTGTTCCTGTGGTCGCAATAACGGGTAATGTGTCTACTGCGAAGCTTGGCAAGGATTCTTTCCAGGAGGTTGATATCGCAGGTATCACCATGCCTGTCACAAAGCACAATTTTATCGTGAAAGATGTTACGAAGCTTAAGGAAACTATATACAGGGCGTTTGAGATTGCGAGAAATGGCCGCCCGGGCCCGGTTCTTGTGGATGTAACCACTGATGTAATAGAAGCTGAGTGCGAAGAACAGTATGTTGATCGTTTTAATGTTCGTGTTATTAATAAGTATAATTTCAATGAGCTGAAGCAGGCGGCACTTCTGATTAATTATGCAAAGCGTCCGCTTATATATGTTGGCGGTGGTGCTGCAATTTCAGGAGCAGACAAGGAAATTCAGGAGCTTGCCGACAAGTGTGATGGTTTTGTGTGCGATTCTCTTATGGGAAAGGGAGTTTTTCCGGGAGATTCACGAAAGTATTTGGGGATGACGGGAATACATGGCAGAGAAGCGGCAAATGAGGCTGTTTCCGAATGTGATCTTCTTGTGGCCATCGGTGTTCGTTTTTCAGACAGAGCAATGAAGGGCTATAATGCTTTGCCGGAAAATTGCAAGATTATTCATATTGATATTGACCCTGCGGAAATAAACAAGAATGTAGGTACAGACATTTCTCTGGTGGGAGATGCGAAGGATATCTTAAAGGATCTGAACGAGCTTGTTAAAGAAAAAAATCATCCCGGTTGGGCGAAGCGTATAAATAGTCTTAAGGCTGAGAAAACTCCTGAGGCAAATGACGATTTTTCAAGGCAGATTATTGATTCGGTATATGAAGTTACAAATGGCGATGCTCTTATAGTGACGGAAGTGGGAAGTCACCAGATGAAGGTGGCGGACGAATATATTTTCAAAGCACCGAGAACTCTACTGACTTCCGGAGGCCTCGGAACCATGGGCTTTGGCCTTAGTGCGGCCATCGGAGCAAAGATTGCGGAACCGAAAAAAACGGTTGTCAATTTTGCGGGAGATGGGTGCTTCAGAATGAATATGGCGGAGCTGGCTACGGCATCTCGCTATGGTGCGGCAATTATTGAAATAGTTTTTAATAATCGTGCACTGGGACTTGTACAGGAAATGCAGGACGAGTTTTGCGACGGAAGGCATTCTTGCACAGATATTATTGATGATATTGATATGGTTAAAATTGCTGAGGGCTTGGGGGCTAAGGCAATTCGTGTGAATAATAATGAAGAGTTTTTGAAGGCGTTTAAGCAGGCAATTAAAATTACCGAGGAAGAAAAAAAGCCCTTTGTTATTGAATGTGTATTATAGAAACAGGATTGGAAGATATGGCAGAAGTATTAAAAAAGTCGGATTTTTATTTTGATTTACCGGAAGAACTTATTGCACAGGATCCACTGGAAGACAGATCCTCATCTCGTCTTCTTTGCCTTGATAAAAGGACAGGAGAGAGAGAACACAAGGTGTTTACAGACATAGTTGACATGATAAATCCGGGAGATTGTCTCGTTATCAATGATACAAAGGTTATTCCCGCACGACTTATCGGCGTTAAGACCGGAGAACGTGACAATGCCGAAAGACAGTTCGGGGCACAGATTGAGGTGCTTCTTCTTAAGAGAATGGAAGGAGATGTGTGGGAGACACTTGTGAAGCCGGGAAAAAAGGCAAGAACAGGAGCAATTATCAGCTTCGGAGACGGTCTTCTTACAGCGGAAGTAATTGAGTGTAAGGAAGATGGCAACAGACTGATTAAGTTTAACTATAAAGGAATTTTTGAAGAGATCCTTGATAAGCTGGGACAGATGCCCCTTCCACCTTACATCACACACGAGCTGAAGGACAGAAATCGATATCAGACAGTTTATGCAAAAAACGAGGGCTCTGCAGCTGCACCTACAGCCGGACTTCACTTTACTCCGGAACTTCTGAAAAAACTTGAGGATAAGGGCGTCATAATTGCAAGAGTTACCCTGCATGTAGGCCTTGGAACATTCCGCCCCGTAAAGGAAGAAAATGTTCTTGATCACCTTATGCATACAGAAACATATCAGGTACTTCCCGAAGAAGCCAAGAAAATCAATGACGCCAAGGCTGCGGGCGGCCGCATTATTTGTGTAGGAACAACAAGCACAAGAACAATTGAGAGTGTAGCCGACGAGAACGGCGTTGTTCATGCAGGCTCAGGAGATACACAGATTTTCATATACCCGGGCGTAAAATTTAAGGCACTGGACTGCCTTATCACAAACTTCCACCTGCCGGAAAGCACCTTGATTATGCTTGTTTCTGCCTTGGCAGGAAGAGAAAATGTGCTGGAAGCCTACAACGAAGCAGTAAAAGAAAAGTACAGATTCTTTTCCTTCGGAGATGCTATGTTTATTCATTAACTATGGTAATTACAAGCATCTATTGATTTTT
>JAKSRZ010000147.1 GCA_024403375.1 Lachnospiraceae bacterium | reverse complement strand
TGCATTAAGACAGGCGTTTTCCGGATTCTCTTCATAAAAGCTTGTTTCGGAAGCCACAAGTACGATAGAATCCTCAGAAATGTGGATAGTCCTTCCTATACGTCCGTTGAATCCTTTAACGCATCTGACTGCCACGGCATAGGTAACTCCGTCACCCCCGGCCCTTCCATGCATCATTATCGTATTTTCATCAGGATATGACATTTCTCCCGGAAAGGCTCCTCGCTCAATAATAATTCGAGCTCCTTTTCCTTTTGAATTAATCTGCATTACCCTGTCAGGGTATGAAATAAAGCTTTCTCGTTCCCAGCGAACGCCGTCGTATTCATAGCTTACCCTATGAATTCCCTTTTCTATGTCAAGCTCTCTTACATAATCCGAAACTTCAGGACCATTATATATTACTCCGTTCCAGCCCGCAGCAAGTCCAAAGTACATTGGCGACTTACCGGTTTCATTTATAAAAAACAGATCGCATAATGGTTCATAGTGGCACTGACAGTCAGGAACAGCAGCCAAAGCCTCATTAGCCAGGTCCTCAGCTTCACTGATTTTTCCCTGACGAATAAGCTCCCTTATTTCCGTAAGCTTTTCCTTCGCAGATGGGTTGATACGATTTTTATATCCCCCGTTCCATACGGAATCATTGTTCAGCTGAAATCTGTCCACATCTGTTCCGCCAAAGCACATCGCTCCCATAAATCCATTTCCCAGGGGAAGTGCTTCATTCCAGTTTTTTGCCTGCATTTTGTAAAACAACTTATCCATTTTGTCTCCGTCAACTGAGTTTTTTTATTTTAGTAGCTGATTTTACGTAAGGAGAATACGAAAGGTACGCCCTTTGAAACCTGTTTGTAATCTCCTCTTTTTTCAAGAAGTCATTTACTGATATGTTTCCTTCAGAAAAAAGCATTTTGTCGTCGCTTTCATTTAAGTGTGTAATAAATAGCGAAGCTTTCGTCTTATATTGAAGATTGCTCATGTCATTAATAATGGGAGTCAGTAATTCATCTGTATTTGTATATTGCGAATATCGTATCTCGCCTTGCCATGGATTTGGTATATTGGTCTTATCCTCTGCCATATCGATTTCAAGCTTGATGCTCTCATTTACGAGTGGGCCTGCACCATGTTTTGTCACATAGCTTCTTGTAACATATACCACTTCGTCCGGCTTAATACCCACATTTTCAAGTATGTTTACTATGTTGGTAAGTCCGGTTCTGGAAGCTGTCACATGGGGCCAGTTTCCCTTAAACTCTGCATCAAGTCTTAGCCCCTGACCATTTTCAAAGATTATGGTTTCGTAACTCTCGAAAAGTTCTTTTGCATCATTTATGACTGTAACATACTTAAGATTTTCAATCACTGCTTCCGCATAATTGTACAGAACGGCCTCATCGTACAGAAGTTCCAGGTACTCATCTCTCTTTTTGTCCGCAAGTCCCAGCTTTTCAAGACGCCTATACGAATACTGCTCCCTGTTTTTTTTCAGCTTATCGGCCAGTTCACTTGCCCCCATGGTCATCAGTTCTTTGAAACTGATTCCGAAACCGGCCTTATATCTTAGGTCTGCCTCGTTTATTCCCATTCCACAGCTTCCATGGCGTTCATCTCTTGACTGCTCCAAAGCCATATTGATGAGCACATCATCAATCGTTGTTATACAAGCATCCGCTGAAGCATATATTATCGGCCTTTTCCCGAATGTGGCCACAAATTCATCAATTTCTTCTTTAAGCTTGTACATATCAGGCAAATATGTTTCTGCCCAATAAGTATCTGCTCCGAAAAAAGCTCCGGAGGATACTTCATGAAAAACAAATCGTTTTCTTTCGTCCTCCACTGTATGTCCGGACTGTGCCCCGCCATTATGCCTTATTCCAAGAGTCTTTTTCTGCGGATCGGTTAAATAGGCAGTAACAAGACCCTTGCCTTCATCGCCATAGTTGCTTCCTATCACCGCATAAACCATAATTGAACCTCAAAAACATCAGAATGATATTTTTAACTTCTTTTGAATGCGTAAAGAGGAAATAGCTTTCTTAACTACAGGACGAGCCAGTTCGCCCCACTGCTCCAGTATTTTTTCCTCGGACATTCCTTTAGAAAGCTGCATGGCACTGATTATTATTTCAGGGAGATAATTAATATCGGTTTTATATACTCTTAAAACTCTGCCCGGAATAATGTTAAGCGCATTATTGTCTTTGTCACCAATAATGATATGAAAAAGCTCATATTTTTCAGAAGCCATTTCTGCAAGTTTCGTGCTTCTTATTCTGCCCTTACCCATCTTGTCACCGAAGATGCCCTCAATATCTTCTTCATACAATTCCTCATGAAATCCGGCATCTCCGATTGTAAAACAGAAGCCCTTTTCGCCGCGCTTTGTGCAGCAGTCCGTTTCGGTGTGTTTTGCGGCAAAATACCAAAGAAGCTCATAATCCTCCGGAGCATCTCCGCCATTGTTTTCAATCCACAGTTCCATAAGCTGCTCTGCAATTCTTATATCCGATTCAAACTGTGTAACCTGCAGGGGAGCTCTGTCCGTGGCATCTCCTATTGCCGCAAAAAGCAACTGAGGGTCCTGTACCATATTGGTTGAATAAAGCTTCTGCATAAGCTCGTTTAATGATTCCTTAATTATCTGTGTGGATAAGTATCCCATAGACCCGGTTACATCAACGCCTATAATTATGGGTGTTGAATTTGGATGTTCCTCTGAATCTCTGGCTTCACGCTTATCTATAAATTTCGGGTCATATTTAGGATTCATTTCCCTGCTGGCAAAAATCTGATTGCTATTGTGAGGCAGTGCCAAACGCACTGCCTCCTGTTTTTCAGAACCTGTGCAGCGGAGTGCGCGAAAGGATTCTTTAGTGCAGTTAGGAATCAGGAACTAGGATCCGGGAATCAGTATACAAATAACAACATTTCTTCTTTGAAATAGGCCAATTCCCATAACAGAATACGTAAAATGTTGCTCTATCTCCCACTG
>JAKSRZ010000146.1 GCA_024403375.1 Lachnospiraceae bacterium | reverse complement strand
AGCTGCACTGGTTCCCAAGGCTGAAATAGACGGTGACATGGGAGATTCCCACATGGGTCTTCAGGCAAGACTTATGTCTCAGGCTCTGAGAAAGCTTACTGCCGTTATCAGTAAATCAAACTGTACTGTTATCTTTATTAATCAGCTTCGTGAAAAACTTGGTGTTATGTTCGGAAATCCCGAAACAACAACAGGTGGCCGAGCACTTAAATTCTATGCATCGGTTAGACTTGATGTAAGAAGAATTGAATCACTTAAGCAGAGCGGCGATGTTGTAGGTAACAGAACACGAGTTAAAGTCGTAAAGAATAAGGTTTCACCTCCCTTCAAAGAAGCTGAATTTGATATTATTTTCGGCGAAGGTATTTCTTATGAAGGAGACGTGTTAGACCTTGCCACAGATTGTGATATAATCAGTAAGAGCGGTGCATGGTTCGCTTACCAGGGTAACAAGATTGGTCAGGGTCGTGAAAATGCACGTCAGTTCTTAAAAGACAATCCGGACATTTTGGAAGAAATTGATGCAAAGGTTCGTGAACATTATAATCTTCAGGGCAAGCAGGACTAAATAATGGTTATTACATCGATTACCGAAGTTAATAAACAACGCTCAAGGATTTCTCTGGAAACAGAGGAATCATATGTGTTATATAAAGGCGAAATTCGCATGCTGAAATTAAAGGAGGGTCAGGAACTCTCGGAGGAGGATTACGATAAGATTATGCGCGGAATCCTTCCCAAAAGATGCAAGATGAGAGCAATGAATCTTCTTAAAGAACGCAGATATACTTCATACGGACTTAAGAAAAAACTTTTGGACGGAGGATATCCGGAAGAAATATGCGATGAGGCCATACGATACGTATCTTCTTATGGGTATGTAAATGATTTTGCATATGCAATGGATTACATAAAAGAGCAGGAAGAAAGCAGAAGTATACGTGAAATTAAGCAAAAGCTTATGAGTAAGGGCATTCAAAATGTAATAATAGACCAGGCTCTTAAGGAACTGGGTAAGGAACGGGAGGAATATAATGAGGAATCTCAGAAAGAAATTGAAGAGAGACTGATTATTAAAACCCTTGAAAAACGTAATTTTTCCGTGGATTCGTCCTATGAGGACAAGCAGAAGCTGCTTGCTTATTTTTACAGAAGAGGCTTTGATATAGACAGTGTAAAGAAAGCGATGGACAGGTTCTCACAAGATTGACCGGAAGCCTCAAATTAACTTGACATAACAACTGTAATTGCTTAAACTATAAATGTTGTAAAAATGTATATTAGGATGTTTATGCATTCTATATTGATATTTTAGCAATAAATTGAATAAGGAGGTATACCTGTATGGCATGGGAAATTATTGCCATAGTAGCTGTTGTCCTCTTTGTTGTTTCAATTCCCGTTACCATGTTTCTTACAAAGAACAAAATGGTCAATGATGCTAATTCAAAGATCGGTAATGCGGAATCTCAGGCTCGTACGATTATTGATGATGCTTTAAAAGAAGCTGAAGCAAAGAAACGTGAAAGTTTACTTGAGATTAAAGAAGAGTCCATTCGCAGCAAGAATGAACTCGATAAGGAAATCAAGGAACGTCGTGCAGAAATGCAGCGTAATGAACGCAGAATTCAGCAGAAAGAAGAAAACATCGATCGTAAGACAGAAGCAATCGAGAGAAAAGAGACAAGCTTAGCTGCTAAGGAAGAAAACCTGGCAAAACAGAAAGAAGAAATTGCCAAGTTAAATGAAGAGCGTATACAGGAACTGGAAAGAATTTCCGGACTTACCTCTGAACAGGCAAAAGAGCACCTTTTAAAGATTGTTGAAGATGAAGTAAAGTTGGAAGAAGCTAAGCTCATTAAAGATATGGAGCTTAGAGCGAAGGAAGAATCCGATAAGAAAGCTAAGGAGTATATTGTTACTGCTATTCAGAAATGTGCAGCAGATCATGTTTCCGAAGCAACTATTTCTGTCGTACAGCTTCCTAATGATGAAATGAAGGGTCGTATCATTGGTCGTGAGGGACGTAATATCAGAACTCTCGAAACAATGACCGGCGTTGATCTTATCATTGATGATACTCCCGAAGCGGTTATTCTTTCAGGATTTGATCCTATCCGCAGAGAGGTAGCAAGAATTGCACTTGAGAAACTCATTGTTGACGGAAGAATTCATCCCGCCCGCATTGAGGAAATGGTTGAAAAGGCACAAAAAGAAGTTGATACAATGATTAAAGAAGAGGGTGAGGCAGCACTTCTTGAAGTTGGTGTACACGGCATTCATCCCGAACTTGTAAGACTTCTTGGTAAATTACGTTTCCGTACAAGTTTTGGACAGAACGTTCTCAGACATTCTATCGAAGTGGCACAGTTATCAGGACTCCTTGCAGCTGAGATTGGACTCGATATCAGAGTTGCAAAGCGTGCAGGTCTTCTTCATGATATTGGTAAAGCTGTTGACCATGAAATGGAAGGTTCACATGTTCAGCTTGGTGCTGAATTGTGCAGGAAGTATAAAGAAACTCCTGTTATTATTAATGCGGTTGAGGCACATCATGGTGATGTTGAACCTCAGTCACTCATCGCTGTTATTGTACAGGCAGCAGATGCAATCTCTGCAGCACGTCCCGGTGCAAGACGTGACTCTTTGGAGACATATACAACAAGACTTAAACAGCTTGAAGACATATCCAACAGCTTCAAGGGTGTTGACAAATCTTTTGCTATTCAGGCAGGTAGAGAAGTTCGTGTAATGGTAGTTCCTGAAACAGTTAACGATGCTGATATGGTTATCATGGCTCGTGAAATCGCCAAGAAAATCGAGGATGAAATGGAATATCCCGGCATGGTTAAGGTAAGCGTTATCCGTGAATCTCGTGTTACGGATTATGCTAAATAATTAATTAAAATGAAAAGGATGTTACATGGGGAAGTTCCCCATGTAACATTTTTTGTTTTTGGGTAGTATTATTTGACTGTGCGTGATAAACTTTACAAGGTAAATAAATGAGTATATTATTTTCATTGCTTTATCATGAATGAATTTACATAAACGGAGCATTCCTGTAATTCAGAAATAACGTCAATTGAATAAAAAAGAAC
>JAKSRZ010000145.1 GCA_024403375.1 Lachnospiraceae bacterium | reverse complement strand
TTCATCCGGTCTGAATTTTTTTTTTATTTTATTTACCCTGAATGTTATTCTATTCCTGATACTACAATTCCATCAAATGCCGTATAAGGAATTACTGAACTGCCGTCAAGTACTACTTCCTTTGAAATGTCGCGGAGGCTGTTCAGCATTTCTGCAAAGTTTCCGTTAATCATTGTTTCTGAAAGTGCTCTTGTCACTTTTCCGTTTTCAATGAGGAAGCTGTTCTTTGCCACACCGGAGAAGTCTCCGTTAATGCTGGGTTCGCCACCGGAGAAATCGCCTACGAGGATGCCCTTGTCGATTGTTGAAATAATCTCTTCAACAGATTTCTCGCCGATTCCGACAAACATGTTTCCCTGTCCGTTCTTTGCTCTTTCAAAGCCGGTCTTTCTGGCAACGTAATCACCGATGTTGAAATTCTTAAGGACACCGTCTTTAATGAAGTCATAGGTTTCAGCCTTATAGCCGTCACTGAGTACCTGGTAGCCTACAATTCTGTCATCAGGCTCAGCTTTGAAGGTAACGTTGATTCTTTCGTCCGCTATCTTTTGTCCTAATTTGTCCATATAAATGGATGTTTTTTCAAGAATTGAATTTCCGCCTGCCATACCTGCTACGCAATAGAACAGTCCTGAGAGGATTCCGGGCGTGCACACCATTGTTCCTGTGAACTTTTCCGTAATAGGTGCAGCATCAAGCTGTTTGATGGCTGTCTCCAGGCTTTCTTTTACGTTAGACATTTCGATAAAGGGCTTTTCAAGCTGATTTGTTGCAAATCCGGGATAAATCAGGCC
This sequence comes from Lachnospiraceae bacterium, assembly GCA_024403375.1. Lineage (GTDB taxonomy): Bacteria > Bacillota > Clostridia > Lachnospirales > Lachnospiraceae > RGIG3528. The sequence continues at coordinate 2,393 of JAKSRZ010000145.1, read as the reverse complement.
TGTTGTTTTGTCTCCGTCGTGTCCGGAAACTTCAAGGCTTACGTAATAGGAGCCGCTCTTATGAACATATGTTGTTCCGTTTGTATTGGCATAAACGCTGTCTACTCTGGAATGACTCACGATAATTCCTACAATCTGAATCTTCGGATAGTCCTTTTCCAGTGTTTCCTTTAATTCCAATGTGCGTGCAAACAGCTTCTCTTCATCGGGATCATATACGCCCTGGTTGCTCTCGATTTCTCCCTGATTTTCTGCAAGGATGTTCGCATCGTCGGATTCTGCGGATTCTGCTGACTCAACTGCTGTGTTAACCGCATTTATGATATCGTTTTCGCCCAGCTTGTTTGTTGCGTATACGCCCTTTTTCTTATCTTTATAAACCTGAACGGTTACGCCTTCGTTAAAAAGTGTTCTGTAAAGTGTGAACTCTCCACTTTCCAGATTAAATTCTCTCTTTTCGGAATAGTTTACGCTGACAAAACCTTCATCAGCCTTTTCCTTTATAAGTTCAACTGCTTTATTTGAAAGATATTTTAAGTCTGCCATTTTATCTTCCTCCAATTGTAATCTTACATCTGAGTGCAGGACCACCCATACCTACGGGCATAGGCTGCTTCTTACCGCACATACCTGAGCTTGTCCATGTAATCTTGTCGGATACCATGTCTACTGTTTTAAGCATGTCAAAAGCAACGCCCATTACTGTTGTATCAAGAATTGCACGGCCGATTTTGCCGTTTTTGATTTCGTAGCCTTCAATTACGCCGAACATAAATTCACCTGTAAGGTCAGCCTGTCCGTTATTTGAGTTGATGAGATAGTAACCATCATCAACGGAAGCAATCATGTCCTCAAGCTTGTCTTTTCCGGGAATAATTGCTGTATTTCTCATTCTGATAAGGGGCTCATCGGAGAATGACCATGCTCTTGCGTTTCCTGCGGGCTCGACGCCGTACAGTGCTGCACTTTCACGGTTGTTCATATAACCTGTAAGAATACCGTCCTTAATGATTACCGCATCCTTTGCCGCAACACCTTCATCATCAATATACACAGGAAGAGGTGCTGTCTCGCCAAGGGCCTCGTTTGCAAAGTCAATCATTGTAACCTTTTCTGATGCTACCTGCTTATTGAGACAAGGTCCTGCAACAGAACCGCCTCTTACGAGATCAGCCTCTGTAGTATGACCTACTGCCTCATGTGAGAGCATACCGGTCATCATTCCGTCAAGAATAACTGTCTTAAGGCCTGCCTCCGCATAAACGCCTTCACACTTCTTCATAAGAGCATTGTACTGCTTCTCAAGTTCCGGCTTAATGTATTCGATGTCAGAAAAATGGTCATCAAACTTTCCGGGACCACCGAAAACGCGGAACATATCAACCGGCTTACCTTCTGCAGATTCTGCTGTCATGTATACATAAATATAGCATCTGGGAGAGGTTGCGTGTCCGTCACAGAAATCGGAAGTATAAATAACCTTATCCATTGAGTCTTCGGAATAAATAACCTGACGGCTTATAAGCTTTGGGAAAGACTTTGCCACATATTCGTCAAGTTCTTTTGCCTTTTCGATAATGCGTTTCTGCTCGGTATCGATAATCTCTCTCTTATAAGGTACGTAGCCGCCTGTGATAGAAGGAACTACAATAGCCTTTTTATCAACATGATTAACCATAAATTTTGCATTATTCGTTGCAGCCTTAAGAACGGCCTCAGCCATTTCTCCCGTACACTCTGCAGATGAAGAAAAACCGCAAAGACCGTTTTTGCGTACTCGTGCATTTACGCCTGACTCTTCAACTCGCACGTTCTGAACAAGATTGCCCTGAGCAAAAACAACTACTCTTCGTCTGTTTTCCTGGGCACGGAGCTCTGTGGAAACGCCTGTTTCAAACAAAGCTTTTTTGTCTTTCAAAAAATCCTGTAACATAATATAAATCCTTTCTTATGTGATATCAGTTGCGGTAACTTTTCGTCTGAAAATCCAAATAATAAAGCAGAGGATAAATCCTGTTAATAACCCCGTAATGTGTGCCGCATTGTCAACTCCTTTGGCGGTGAACCCTGAATAAACGCTGAGGAAGACAAACACAAGAGTCTGCTTAATCGATACATGATTTCTTTTTCTGTCAAAAATAACCAGACAAAAGACCGCACCTATGATTCCGAAAATTGCTCCGCTTGCGCCGACACAAGCGGTATCTAAACCATGAATCAGTATGGAACCGGCTCCCGCAGCAATGCCCGAAAGGAAATAGAGAACCGAAAAACCTGCCGAACCAAGGTATCGTTCGCAAAAATTTCCAACGAAGTAAAGAATGAGCATATTGTTTACGAGATGATTCACATCTGCATGGAGAAACATGTAAGTAAGGAATCTGTAAAATTCC
>JAKSRZ010000144.1 GCA_024403375.1 Lachnospiraceae bacterium | reverse complement strand
GGAACTCGTCCTCAACCCGCGTCTCCACCGCAATCGGCACCGCATGCGCTAGCCAACCGTGCTATCTCGCCATCTATGTGGTGTCTCTTTCAAGGCACTCGCATATATTATCAAGATTGTCTGTAAAAGTCAAGCATTCATTTTTTTAATTATGCATTTTTTTGCCACAATTATTTTCCGTCGTAGTGGAAGTAAGGTATTGGTTCGAGTTTGAAGCGGCTTCCTGCGTACATGCGGTCGATTTTTGCTTTTGTTTCGGCATCTTCGCATACGCCGGTTCTTATGTATTTGTCAAGGGTTGCGTACTTGAAGCCGATTTTGTCTTCGTCTGATTTTCCGCATAAGCCGTCGCTGGGTGTTTTCTTTACGAGGTATTCGGGGAGTCCTAATTCCAGGCCGAGTTCGATTACTTCTGTTACTGTCAGGTTTCCGAGTGGTGCAAAGTCGCCTGCGGCATCTCCGTATTTTGTTGAGTAGCCTATCCAGTCTTCGGAAAGGTTGCAGGTGTTGGCCACTCTGCCGTTATGGCTCTGGCTTATGGCATACAGTGTGGACATTCTGATTCTTGGTGGAAGGTTTATTCCTGTCTGTTCTGTTACGCCGATTCCGGCCTTCTGCATTTCTGCCAGTATGCCGTCTACTGAGGCTTTTATGTTTATTTCGTATGCTTTTATTCCGAGGTGTTGTACTACTGCTCTTGAGTCAGAAATGTCTGATTGTTCTCCGTTGGGCATCAGTACTCCGATTACTCTGTCTTTTCCCAGGGCTTCTACCAGCAGTGCTCCTACTACGGAGGAATCTTTTCCGCCGGACAGGCCTACAACTGCATTGCAGCCTTTTCCGTTTTTTTCAAACCAGTCTCTTATCCAGTTAACAACATCTGTTCTTACTTTGCTCATATATTTGCCCTCAATATACAAAAAAAGCAAAGAGCGGAAGGATTTTCTCTTCAGCATCTTTGCCTTATCATCAATATACTCTTGTGTTTCATTTTATAAAATGAATAGGCAAAAGAGGCTATTGTAATGTATGTGAAAAAAGTGTAAAATCGTTTTACTATGGGGATGTCGGAAGGTTTCCGGCGGAAAGGGGTTTTATGACCAGAAAAGAAAAATGGGCTCTTGCTATGCCGGGGCCTACGTCTCAATTGGGGCAGATTATTATTCACAATGTACTTATGAAGTACTACACGGACATTATTGGTCTGGATGCAAAGTTTATTGGGTGGGTATATCTGATTTATAACATCTGGAATGCTATTAATGATCCTCTTTTTGGTGTGCTGATTGATAAGATGCCGTATCGTCCGAAGCGTGGTAAGTACGTTTATCTTATGCGTGTAACCACACCTGTTATGCTTCTTGCCATGGTGGGAATGGTTCTTAATAGTCCGTCCTGGAATGAGTGGCTTATTTTCGGGCTTCTTACTTTGGAGTTGTTTGTTTTTGATACGGGCTACACTGCTTACTCCATCGGCTATAATTCTTATTTTTATATCAAGGCACCCACCGCTGCCGATCGTGTCAATGTTGATACGAGAAGAGTTTATCTTGCCAATGCCATAAGCTTTCTTGCAACACTTATTCCTACGTTGCTGTTGGTAGACAACAAGGATCCAAAGCTTATTATTCCTGCACTTCTTGGTGTTGTGGCTGTGGATGCTGTTCTCATGTTCTTCTCCCTCCGAATTCTTAAGGAAAGTGAAGATATTTACAAAACCATTCCGGTAAAAAATGAGAAGGTTAATTATAAGGAGACCCTGGCTGCTGCCTGGGGAGTCATAAAGGCTAAGGCTTTCTGGACTTATCTGCTTTTCTTTATTACCGCCAGGGGTGCCATCAGCTATTATTTCACTCCCTTCCTCTATTATGTGGATCATGTTTCAAAGGCCTCAGAAATCGAAGCCACAATTGCCGATGTTCTTCCGGGACTTATTATGCTGGCACTGCTTCCCCTTATTACAAAGGTGATTAAGCATGTTGGCAGTAAGGTTGCCATTCTTATTTCGTACATACCTGCCCTTATGGGATTCGCAGGCCTTTTCTTTAACAGCAATATTGTAAATGTGGTTAGCTGTTATGTGTTGATAATTCTTGGTAAAAATTGTATGGAGGTTGCTTGTACTCCTATTAACGGTGCTCTGATAGATGATGATGAAATGCGTACCGGTGAGCGTAAAACCGGACTTGTGGGTGGTGTGTTCGCCCTTGGAACCATCATGCTCACAAGCATCCAGCAGTTTGTTTTTTCTAACATTCTGTCAGCTTATGGATACGATGCGAAAAATATTACCGAGCAGGCAATTTTAGGTATCAGAATCGGTACATGTCTTGTTCCCATCGCTTTCTTCCTGTTGGGACTTATTCCTCTTCTTTTATTCCCTATCAACAAGAAGCGTGAGGATGAGTTGTCTCTGTTTAATAAGACTCAGCGTGAAGCCGGCAACAGACAGGAGGAAGCATGAAAAAATATCGTATAAGTAATGGTCAGATTGTGGATGTTTCCGGGAATCCTGTTGTTCTGAGGGGTGTTAATCTCGTCTGTAAGGACAGGTCCCTTGGCTACATTTTCCCGGATTATAAGGGCATCATCGCAAAAATAGCTGAACTGAAGATGAATGTTATTCGTCTTGGAATATTCTGGGATGCGATAGAGCCTGCGCCCGGTGTATATGATGATTCATATTTATGTAAGGTAAAAGATATTGTAAATGAGGCAGATGCCCATGGTGTGGCGGTTTATCTTGATATGCATCAGGATCTTTTTTCCTCTCTCCATGAAGACGGTGCCCCCGGCTGGGCCACACTTACCAACGGTGCTGTCTACGAAAAAACAGAGCTGTGGAGCGAAGCTTATCTGACATGCCCGGCTGTTCAGTTTTCCTTTGACAGTTTTTGGGAAAATGCCATTCCAAAGGGCAGTAATATTGGGCTTCAGGACCATTTTATACTTATGTGGAAGCACGTTATCGAATTCTTCAAGGATTCCGAAAATGTCATTGGCGTTGATGTGTTTAACGAGCCCTTTCCGGGCACCTGCTCCAACTCTCTGATGGAACAGTTACTTACAACACTTGCCCTTCACCTTTCCGAAAATCCTGATCAGCTTGCTGCCATTCTGGGAGAAGCCGCCGCTGATGTCTCTCCTGCAAACATGGGCGAAGTGGTTATGAACATATGGCTTGCTAATGCAAAAAAGGCAACCCACCTGGACTTCGT
>JAKSRZ010000143.1 GCA_024403375.1 Lachnospiraceae bacterium | reverse complement strand
ATCCTCATGCATAACCTCTTATGAGATTTCTGTCCGTCAGACCAGAGATTTGCCCATGAGTTAGTATGTTCCTCACATCCAGCTTCCTTCAGATTCGAGGTCGCCCTCGACACCCTTGCCTTCGGCTATATCCTTCCCACTACCGGGCGGATTCGGGACTTTAACCCGTTAGAAACGTGCGCCGCTAGGCGCACTTCAAAATTAACCTGCGAAGCCAAGTTCGCAGGTTAATAAATAATATCTCATATAGACTTTTTTGTCAAAATCAGATAAGGAAATCCTCTCTTGCTTTAACCTTAAATGCATCAGCAATAACGCGAAGCTGATCATTATTGATTGTGTTAAGACGAGGCATTCCGGTGGATGCTACAAGCATATAAAGCTGTGCAGCCTTCTCAACAGTTTCAATAAGTCCGAATGCTTCATCAATATCCTTACCTGTACCATAGATTCCGTGAAGGCCCCAAACTACAAGTCTGAACTCTTCCATCTTCTTTGCAGTAGCTTCGCCGATTTCGTTATTTCCGCAAAGCATCCAAGGAAGTACACCGATTCCGTCAGGGAACACTACCATACACTCTGTGCACATCTGCCAGAGAGAATGTGTGAACTTAGCATCGTCAAGTTCATGAACAAAGTTCATTGCAAGAGTATTTGTGGGATGGCAGTGCATTACTACTCTGTGGTTGGGATCCTGCTTAAGTCTTGCAATATGGCTCATCATATGAGCAGGGAACTCAGATGTGAACTTGCCGCCGTCAGCATAGCCCCAAAGAAGCTCCGCTGTTGTGCCGTCCTCAGCAATGCGGATGATTCCGAGGTTTGTCTCAGGGTCTTTTGTTACGTTCTTAAAATACTTGCCTGTTCCTGTTACTATGAAATAACGGCCCTTAAGGTATGAAGCGTCGAAGCCTGTGGGAATTGTTCTGATAACCTTGTTAACATCAAGGTATTCTGCAACCTCTGCTTCCTCAAGCATATAAGAAATGTTTCCGCCGTTTCTTTCGTCCCAGCCCTGTGTATACATGTTAAATGTAATGTCTTTCATTTCCTCCACAAAGGGAGCTTCTAAAATATTCTTCATTTTCTCTCCTTAAGAACAACGTCTTCGTACTTTTTGATTTCTGAGTAGTAGTCTTCTGTAACACCTTCACGCTTCAGGTACTCTTCCCATACTGCACCCATGGGCATTGTCTTTAACTCTTCCTGACGAACCATAAGCTGAGTAAAGTCGCCTCTTTCCTGGAGTGCCTTTAATGATGCGGGCTCAAGGAGTGCGTAAAGGAGTGCCTTCTGTACTGAGCGGAGACCTGTTACCCATGCACTGATTCTGTTGATTGAAGCATCAAAGTAGTCTGTTGCGATGAATACTCTGTCAATAGCATCCGCACGAACGATTTCCTTCATCATTTCACGTGTCTCGTCATCAAAAAGAACTACATGGTCAGAGTCCCAACGCATAGGTCTTGTAACGTGAAGAGCAACCTTCTCATTGAAAAGGAGCATTGAAGAGATCTTATCTGAAACCATTTCTGTAGGATGGTAATGGCCATTATCCATAAGAGGTGTGATGTGGCGAGTATTTACGTAGTTCATGCAGAATTCAGCAGAACCTACAGTATATGCCTCAAGTCCGATACCGAACACCTTTGATTCAAGTGTAACAAATACTTTTGTCTTGTCATAAGGAATTGAGAGGATTTCATCAAGAGACTGAGCAAATCTCTGACGGGGAGAAAGACGGTCTGCAGGAATATCCTTATATCCGTCAGGAATCCAGATGTTCATAACGCAAGGAATTCCTGTCTCATTTGCAAAGTACTCGGAAATCTCAAGGCAACGCTTGCCGTGCTCAACCCAGAACTTACGTACTTCTTCGTCAGGTGAAGAAAGTGTAAGGCCATCCTTTACCATAGGATGTGAGAAATATGTGGGATTAAAGTCGATTCCAAGTCCGTTCTTCTTAGCAAAGTCAACCCATACCGCAAAGTGCTCAGGCTTAAGAGCATCTCTGTCTGCAAATACACCATCCTTGAAGATAGCGTAGCTTGCATGAAGATTGATTTTCTTCTTTCCGGGTGTAAGCTTCATAGCAAGCTCGTAGTCTGCCATAAGTTCGCCGGGAGTTCTTGCTTTTCCGGGATAGTTACCTGTTGTCTGAATGCCGCCGGAAAGAGCCTCCTTTGAGTCAAAACCTACAACGTCATCACCCTGCCAGCAGTGGATGGATACTGTGGTGTTCTTCAGTGTTTCAAGAGCCTTTTCAGTATCAACACCGATTCTTGCATACATTTCTTTTGCTTTATTGTACATTTGCTGCCTCCTGTAAAAGAATATTTCCCAGCGCTGTCGCTTCGGGAGAGCCAAGAATTACTTTCTTTCCTGTAATTCTCTCAGTAAGTTCGTTTAAGTATGTGTTGTTGGAACCTCCGCCGATTATGCAGATCTGAGAGTAGCTCTCGCCTGTAATCTTTTCAAGTTCCTTGGCTTTTTTATCATAGACATGAGCAAGGCTTACATAAATTGCGTTTGCATACTGTCCGGGTGTTTCCGGCACGGGCCATCCCTTTGCCGCACATTCTTCTCTGATGACTGTCATCATGGATTCAGGCGCAAGATAGCTTTCGTCATCTACAGCCAGCTGATAATCAAAGCCTTCTGCCTCTCTTGCAAGGCTTGCAAGCTCTGCAAAAGAGTATTTATCGTTCAATTCCTTCTTAAGGCACTGTACAAGCCAGAGGCCCATAATGTTTTTAAGGAATCTGATTGTTCCGATACCGCCTTCGTTGGAAAAGTTTGCCGCCATTGCCACGTTGTCTGTAACCGGCTTCTCAAGTTCAACTCCCATAAGGCTCCATGTACCACTGGATATGAATATGGAGTTTTCGTGAGGCGTCTCCATGAGAGATGCCACAGCGGATCCTGTATCGTGAGTTGCGGGAAGTATTACATCAGCATTGAAGCCAACCTTTTCTGCAATTTCCGGAAGGAGCTTTCCAAGCTTAATCGGTGCCGTCACAGGCTCATCCTTGAAAAATTTCTCAGGATATCCCAGCTCGGAAATAATTTCCTTGTCCCAGCATTTTGTTGCTGCGTTAATCATTCCTGTGGTGGAGCAGTTTGTATATTCATGCTGCTTAACACCGGCAAGTCTGAAGGTAAGACATTCCGGACTCATAAGCCAGTCAGATGCTCTCTCAAGACCTCTCTGTACCTCATCAAACCACACATC
>JAKSRZ010000142.1 GCA_024403375.1 Lachnospiraceae bacterium | reverse complement strand
GGTGAGGAGTGGTGGATGGAAGGAGGAGGAGGAGAAGCTTGTTGCGTGAAGACCGAGGCAGAGGAAGGTTTCAGATATTGATAAGGCTGATGTTGCACAGAACAAGCCTGTACCTGTACAGCAAGAGACTCCGGTTGAGATAATTCCTGATGAAGAGGGAATTGAGGAAATTGAAGAAATACTTGATTCTACAGCAGAATTGGATAATATTGTAATTCCTGAAGAAATACTGACAGCTGATAAATCGAAGGCTGAAGAGGTTTCAAAGGAAGAAGTTGCAGCTGTTGAAGCACCTGTAATAGCAGAAGCACCGCAGGTGGCTGAAGAACCTGAAACAGAAGAAGCACCACAGGCAGTCGAGGAACCTGCAGCAACAGAGGCACCACAGGCAGTCGAGGAACCTGCAGCAACAGAGGCACCACAGGCAGTCGAAGAACCTGCAGCAGCAGAGGCACCGCAGGCAGTTGAAGAACCTGTAGCAGCAGAGGCACCGCAGGCAGTCGAAGAACCTGTAGCAGTAGAAGCACCACAGGCAACAGTTGTCCCCGCGGAGGTTGAAGCACCGCAGACGGCTAATGGAACTAAGTCAGCCAATCCACCTGTTAACGCACCTCAAAAGAGAAAACCTGAACCTTCTAACAGAACAAGAAGAATGAGCGATTCAGAAAAGGAACATTTTTCTGCTTTTGTTAACCAGCGTGGAACAGAGAAACAGTTAATTAATATTCTTGATAATGTTACACTTGCACCATATACGGGTAATATTCTTGTTTCTGCAGAAGAAATTAGTGAAGTAACAACATTTTCAAAGTTACTGATACAGGAAATAGCATCAGCAGATTCCAACTTCACCGGAAAGGTTGCTCAGATTTCCGGCGAAAGTCTTAACAGAAAAGATATTAAAGAAGCTATTGAGAAGGTTAAGAATGGAGCTCTTATTATATCAGAGCCGGAACAGCTCAAGAAAAAGACAGTAGAGTCTCTTGTACAGGAACTCAACCGTGACGATATCGGTGTTATTATTGTAATCGAGGGTTATGCAGACATTCTTGATATGCTTGTTGAGAAGAATGCAGGACTTGCAGAAGCCTTTAATCTCAGAATTGACCTGAAGGCTTTTGATGACAAGACTCTTGTTGAATATGGTAAGAGCTATGCATATGACAGAGAGTATGTCATAGATGAACTTGGTTCTCTTGCTCTTCATACAAGAATTGCAGAGATGCAGACTGCAGATCACGAGGTAACACTTGCAGAGATAGAAGAGTTGGTAGAAGATGCAATCTATTATGCCAATAAAAAGACACCGGCACACTTCTTTGATATTTTGTTTGGCAAGAGATATGACGAGCAGGATATGATAGTTTTACGTGAAAAGGATTTCATGCATTATTAATAAATTGGGGGAAACAAAATGGCAGTAAAAACTACAACAGCTAAAAGCGAAAAAAAGCCTGCAGCAAATAGTAATAGTAAAGCAAAAGCAGCTCCAAAGGCTGCAGCGCCTAAGAAAGCGGCCTCAAAGACCACAACTTCAAAGGCAGCACCTAAAAAAGAAGCTGTTACTGTTAAGAGCAGAGATAAGGTATTTATTTCTGAAGCAGACCAGTATCTTTTTGGACAGGGAATGCACTACGAAATATACGAAAAGCTCGGAGCACATCTTTCATGTGAGAATGGCGTTGATGGTGTTTATTTTGGTGTATGGGCACCAAATGCCAAGGAAGTATATGTTTTCGGTGATTTCAACGGATGGGACGAAAAGGCTAATAAGCTTAATAAACTGGGTCCCGGAGGAATTCACTCTCTCTTTGTTCCAAATGCAAAAGAAGGACAGTTTTATAAATATATAATTCATACAGCAGAAGGAGAGGTTCTTTACAAATCAGATCCTTTTGGCAACTCACAGGAACTTCGTCCCGGAACTGCTTCAAAGATTGTAGACTTGAATAACTATGTGTGGTCTGATTCTGAATGGGTTGAAGCCCGTAAGAATAAGGATCCAAATCATGAACCCCTGGCTATATATGAATGTCATATAGGATCATGGATGAGACATCCGCTTCCTGAAGAGAAGGGATTTTATAATTATCGTGAATTTGCAGACAGAATAATTGATTATCTTAAGGAAATGAAATATACCCACATAGAGCTTATGGGTATTGCAGAATATCCTTTTGATGGAAGCTGGGGATATCAGGTTACCGGATATTATGCTCCAACATCAAGATACGGAACACCTCAGGATTTCATGTATCTTATTGATAAGCTTCATGAAAATGGTATAGGGGTTATCCTTGACTGGGTACCTGCACACTTTGCAACAGATGCTCATGGATTAGGAAAGTTCGATGGTCAGTGTATTTTTGAACATCCGGACCCAAGAAAGGGAGAACATCCTGACTGGGGTACAAAGATATTCAACTATGAAAAGACTGAGGTTAAGAACTTCCTTATTGCAAATGTGTTATTTATGATAAGAAAGTTCCATATTGACGGAATCAGAGTAGATGCAGTTGCATCAATGCTGTACCTTGATTATGGTAAAAAGGATGGACAGTGGTGTCCAAATAAGTACGGCGGAAATGAAAATCTTGATGCAATTGAGTTCTTTAAGCATATGAATTCTGTTGTTCATGGTTATTATCCGGGATTTTTGACTATAGCAGAAGAGTCTACTGCCTGGCCTAAGATTACAGGTGATGTTAATGACAATGGTCTTGGGTTCAACTTTAAGTGGAATATGGGATGGATGCATGACTTCTGTGAGTACATGAAGCTCGATCCATTCTTCAGAAAAGATAATCATTATGGCATGACTTTTGCAATGAGCTATAATGAATCCGAAAATTATATTCTTCCTCTTTCACATGATGAGGTTGTTCATCTTAAGTGTAAAAAAGAAAAAAAAATGCCCGGTTATAAGGTTGATAAGTATGCTAACTTAAGATGCGGATATGCATTTATGTTTGGACATTGCGGAAAGAAGCTTCTGTTCATGGGACAGGATTTTGGTCAGGAGAGAGAGTGGTCAGAAGAAAGAGAACTTGACTGGTTCCTTCTTGCGGAGAATCTCAATAAGGGTCTTCACGACTATACAAAAGAACTTCTTGAAATATACAGAAAATATAAGTGTATGTATGAGTTTGATAACTGTTGGAAGGGCTTTGAGTGGCTCAACTGTGATGATAAGGATAGAAGTACATATAGCTTCGTTCGTCGTTCATCTGATG
>JAKSRZ010000141.1 GCA_024403375.1 Lachnospiraceae bacterium | reverse complement strand
CACATAAGGCCATTCAGAAGGAAGATGCCAAGACGGTATACTACCTTTCAATGGAATTTCTTATGGGTCGTGCTCTTGGTAATAACATCATCAACCTTAAGGCACTTCCCGTAGTTAAGGAAGTTCTTGAGGAACTTGGATTTGATCTGGAAAACATTGAGGAGGAAGAACCGGATCCTGCTCTTGGAAATGGTGGCCTCGGAAGACTTGCTGCATGTTTCCTTGATTCATTATCGACACTCGGCTATCCTGCATACGGCTGCGGCATCCGTTACAAATACGGCATGTTCAAGCAGAAAATCAAGGATGGTTTCCAGGTTGAAAAGCCCGATAACTGGCTTAAGGACGGATATCCTTTTGAAATCAAGCGTGCCGAGTATGCAACAGACGTTAAATTCGGTGGCTACGTAAAGATGGTTTATGGCGAAGACGGAAGAGAGCACTTCACACAGGAGGATGCTCTCGTAGTTCGTGCCGTACCGTACGATATGCCCATCGTAGGCTATAACAACGGCATAGTAAACACATTAAGAATATGGGATGCGGAAGCCGTTAATGACTTTAACCTCGATTCCTTTGATAAGGGTGAGTACCAGAGAGCGGTTGAGCAGGAAAACCTTGCAAAAACAATTACAGAGGTTCTTTATCCCAACGATAATCACTACGCAGGTAAGGAACTTCGTCTTAAGCAGCAGTATTTCTTCGTATCAGCAAGCGTACAGCGTGCAGTTTCCAAGTATATGGAAAACCATGACGATGTAAGAAAGCTTCATGAGAAGGTCTGCTTCCAGCTTAACGATACACATCCTACAGTTACAGTTCCTGAGCTTATGAGAGTTCTCCTGGACGATTATAACCTCACATGGGACGAGGCATGGGAAGTTGTTACAAAATCCTGTGCTTATACAAACCATACAATTATGTCCGAAGCACTTGAGAAGTGGCCTATTGACCTGTTCTCAAAGCTTCTGCCCAGAATTTATCAGATTGTTGAAGAGATTAACCGTCGCTTCGTTAATCAGATAAGAAACCAGTACAACAACGATCCTAAGAAGGTGGAAAGCATGGCTATCCTTTACGATGGCCAGGTTCGTATGGCTAACCTTGCTATTGTTGCAGGATATTCCGTAAACGGTGTTGCCCGCCTCCACACAGAAATCTTAAAGAACGAGCAGCTTAAGGATTTCTACCAGCTCTGGCCCGAGAAGTTTAACAACAAGACAAACGGCATTACACAGAGAAGATTCCTTCTTCACGGCAACCAGCTTCTTGCAAACTGGGTAACAGAGAAGATCGGCGACGGCTGGATTACAGATCTTTCTCAGCTTACAAAGCTTATGGAGCTTGCTGACAATGAAGAAGAGCTTATTACTCTTTCCGATATAAAGAATCAGAACAAGATCCGCCTTGCAAAATACGTAAAGGAACATAATGGCGTTGATATTAATCCTGACTCAATTTTCGACGTTCAGGTTAAGCGTCTCCACGAGTACAAGAGACAGCTCCTTAACATTCTCCACGTTATGTACCTGTATAACGAAATCAAGGCTAATCCTTACATGGATATGTACCCCCGCACATTCATCTTCGGAGCAAAGGCATCTGCCGGCTACAGAAGAGCAAAGGCTATTATCAAGCTCATTAATAATGTTGCGGATGTGGTTAACAACGATCCCGCCATTAACGGAAAAATCAAGGTTGTATTCATAGAAAACTATCGCGTTTCCAATGCCGAAATGATATTTGCGGCAGCGGACGTTTCCGAGCAGATTTCCACTGCAAGTAAGGAAGCTTCCGGAACAGGAAACATGAAGTTTATGCTGAATGGTGCCATTACCCTCGGAACAATGGATGGTGCCAACGTAGAAATCGTTGAAGAATGTGGTCAGGAGAACGCAGTTATTTTCGGTCTTTCAGCACAGGAAGTTATCGACTTTGAGCACAACCACAACTACAACCCTCGCGATATTTACAATTCAGACGCAAGAATCAAGAAGGTAGTTGATCAGCTTATTGACGGTACATACACAAACGAGGATCCGAACCTTTTCAGAGAACTTTACGATTCTCTTATGAACGTTGACCAGTACTTTATCCTTAAAGATTTCGCATCATATGCTGATGCTCAGAAGAAGATTGACGAGAAGTTCAGAGACCGCAAGGCATGGACAAAGTCAGCATTGATTAACATTGCCAAGTCCGGCAAGTTCTCATCTGACAGAACGATCGAAGAGTACGCAACTGAGCTTTGGCATCTTACAAAGATTACGGTAAAATAATGGATATCAGACTTAATGATGTGCTTGTCTTAAAAAAATCGCATCCCTGCGGCAGTGCCGAGTGGGAGGTGCTTCGCGTAGGCGCCGACTTAAGACTCAAGTGCCGCGGCTGTGAGCATATGGTAATGCTTCCGCGTGTAAGTGTGGAAAAAAACATCAAAAAAATCATTCGGAGTGGAGAAAATGACGGGTGAAGAATGGCGTTTCTGTAAAAAATGCCTCGTAAGGGATCTGGATGAGGGCGAACTTGTGGCCACCATCAAGGACTACGTGGAAAGACTGGACGAGAGCATAAAAACACCGAAAGAACAGTATGAGGAGAGACTGAAAGCATGTGTCTCCTGCGAAAAGCTTCTTTCCGGGACATGCGTCGTATGCGGATGCTATGTGGAAATGCGGGCGGCCGTCAGAAGAAACACTTGCCCTGCTCCAAAACCCAAATGGTAATGTGAAAGCATTTACTGATAATTACAAACTAAAAAATGCGTAGACAAGCTATAGCAAGAGTAATATACTGATGTTGCTATAAAATCGAACTTTTTTAGTATCTAATATGCTAAAACTATAAAGGAGAAGATAACCATGAACACAATGAACAACATTCCTCAGGTTAAGATCGGTATTGTTGCAGTATCCCGTGACTGCTTCCCTGAAAGCCTTTCCGTAAACAGACGTAAGGCCCTGATCGATGCCTACAAGAAGAACTTCAATGCAGAAGACATTTACGAGTGCCCTATCTGTATCGTTGAGAGCGAAATCCATATGGTACAGGCTCTTGAAGATATCAAGAAGGCAGGCTGTAACGCTCTTTGCGTATACCTTGGAAACTTCGGTCCTGAAATCTCCGAGACACTCCTTGCTAAGCACTTCGACGGACCTAAGATGTTCGTAGCAGCTGCTGAAGAGAGCCAGAACGATCTCGCAGATGGCAGAGGCGATGCTTACTGTGGTATGCTTAACGCAAGCTA
>JAKSRZ010000140.1 GCA_024403375.1 Lachnospiraceae bacterium | reverse complement strand
AATGTATATGGTATAAAATTTATATTAAGAGGCGGAAAAAATATTGATTTTTCCGTCTCTTGTGTTTATCATTTATATGATAGTCTGTTAATGGGTATTAGTGTGTGTTGGTGTGAAATATTCTTTTTTCACGGCAGCGCTGTGCTTATTGAGACTATGTGAATGCAAATATTGTTTGTTATCATCGTATTGTGATGGGTTTAATAGAGGAAATACACAGATATGATTAACTTTGAAGATGAAATTAAGAAATTTAGCCCCAGCCTTGAAGTAGAGGATCTGGAGGATGCCATATACAATCAGGATCTTACGGATGTAGCCGATCTTTTTGTAAAGATGATTAAGGATAATCAGGAGAACTAAGCATGAGATGTTACCACTGTGGCGCAGAATTATCGGAGCACAGCTTCTGCACCAACTGTGGCGTGGATGTGGGTCTTTACAAAAAAATCATCAGACTTTCAAATACCTTTTATAATCAGGGACTTGAAAAAGCAAGAGTAAGGGACTTATCCGGCGCGGTTGTGTGCCTGCGGCAATCATTAAAATTTAATAAGAATAATATTAAGGCAAGAAACCTTTTGGGACTTGTTTACTATGAAATGGGCGAAGTGGTTGCGGCCCTTTCCGAATGGGTTATTTCCACCAATTTAAGGAGCAAGAAAAATGTTGCAGCCGATTATATAGAGAGACTTCAGTCCAATGTTTCGAAAATGGATGTTCTTAAGCAGAGCATCAAAAAGTATAATCAGGCATATCAGTACTGCCTTCAGCCGGATGGAAAAGATCTGGCAATTGTACAGTTAAAGAGTGTAATAAGATTTAATCCCAAGTATGTGCGGGCTTACCAGTTGTTGGGTCTTGTATATCTTGTAAACGGAAATCCCAAGGCAGCAAGACACTATCTGCTTATTGCCAAGGATATAGATATTAACAGCACAATTACCCTTCGTTATCTTAAAGAAGCGGAAAGAATGCTTAATCCGGATGATCCCAAGAAGGCTAAGAAGAACGAGAACAATCCCGGACAGTATGCAACTGTAACTAAAAATGATGCAGGGGATACAATTATCCAACCTAATTACGTGCAGGAAAAACGTGGTTCGGGAACCGTTTTAAATATCATTATCGGATTAGCAATCGGTTTTGCCATTGCATATTTTCTTGTTTTGCCGGGAAGAATTTCCGCGGCACAGGATGAATATCAGGCGAAGATTCGGGAAAACGGTGTACAGATAGATGCGTTGAATTTGGAAATCGCCGATTTACAAAAGACCAATTCCGACCAGGAAAACAAGATTAAAACTTTGACCGACAGTCTTTCGGCATACTCAGGTACGGAAGGAACCCTTGCGGATATGGAAAATATCTTAAAGGCGGCAGCGGTACATTTGCAGAACCCCGAAAACCAGATCGAGGTTGCGGAATATCTTCTTGGTGTTGACGAGGAAGCCTGGACAGAGGATACTTCGGAAAATTACAGGGAACTTTATTTGGCACTTAAGTCAGCTATAGGTCCGACCGTATGTGAAACATATTATATGGACGGAAATAAGGCTCTCCAGAACAAGCAGTATGACGATGCAATAGCATATTTAACTGCTGCGGTATTCTTTGATGCCGGAAATGTGGATGCTCTTTATGCTCTGGCGACAGCATATAATGATGCCGAACAGACAGAAGATGCCAAACAGACATATGAAAAAGTTATTGAACTTTTTCCCAATACGTGGTATTCTACGAAGGCAGAACAGTATATTAATTCTCACGAATGATGTTACTTACCCTCACTGAGAGGTGAGGGTAAATTTTTAAAAATAAAAATTTTCGTATTTTTTCGTAAATTCAAATAATATAGTCAATATAACCAAATTATTTTTCCGTATTGACAAAAAAGTGAAAAAAAGTTATATTCTAAGAGAAAGGTGCGCAAACGATTGCGCAACCTACAAACATTAAGTTATTTAACACTTGGTTATTCCTCGTTGGTGCAAAAATTGCGCAACGGGATGGCAAATAGAAAAAACGATCCGAAAGGATCAAAAATATTCAAATTCATATGGGAGGAAAAATATGAAGAAGAAACTTTTAGCAACTCTTCTTGCAGCAACTCTTGCAATTGCAACACTTGCAGGTTGTGGCGGAAACAAACCCGCTGACAATGGCGGACAGACATCTACAGAAGCTCCTACAAAGGGCGGAGAAACAACTGCTGATGGAGAATTATCATTCAACATCACAGTATGGGTTCCTGAACTTGCTGTAGATCTTACAAAGAAGCAGATCGAGGACTTCAATGCTTCAAACACAGACGGTATTACATTTACTGCAACAGTTGAAGCTGTATCTGAAGCAGATTCAGCAACAACAATGATTACAGACGTTGAGTCAGGTGCAGACCTTTTCTTCTTTGCGCAGGACCAGGCAGCTCGTCTTATTCAGTCAGGCGCTCTTGCTAAGCTTGGTGTTAAGGCAGCAGAAACAGTAAGTGCAGAAAATGCTTCAGGCGTTGTTGCAGCTTGTATGTCAGGTGAAGATATGTATGCATATCCTCTTACATCTGATAACGGTTATTACATGTACTACGACAAGAGAGTCGTATCTGAAGACCACGTTGATTCATTGGAAGACATCATTGCTGACTGTGAAGCAGCCGGCAAGACATTCTGTATGGAACTTGAAACTTCTGCCTGGTATCTTGCAGGTTTCTTCTTCGGTACAGGTTGTGATTCCACATGGGTTACAGATGATGACGGAAACTTCATTTCAGTAAATGATACATTCAACTCCGATAAGGGCCTTATCGCTGCAAAGGGAATGTACAAGCTTGCTTCTTCAACATCTCATGTAAGTTCATCAGACGGAACACAGTTTGATGCAGCTATTCCTGCAGGTGTTGTTGTTACAGGTATTTGGGACTATGTAAACGTTGAGAATATTCTTGGCGAAAACATGGGTGTTGCAGATCTTCCTTGTTTCTCAGTAGACGGAACAAGTTACCATATCGGTTCTTACAATGGATGTAAGCTTCTTGGTGTTAAGCCCCAGGCTGATGCAGCAAGAGCAGCTTCAATCCACAAGTTAGCACAGTATCTTACAAGCGAAGCAGCTCAGATGGAAAGATTTGAAGCTCTTGCATGGGGTCCTGCAAATACAGCTGCTCAGGCTTCTGACGCAGTTCAGGCTAACCCCGGTCTTGCAGCATTACTTGAACAGGCTCCTTACTCAGTTCCTCAGGGACAGATTCATGGTTCTTGGTGGGATATCGCTAAGGTTA
>JAKSRZ010000014.1 GCA_024403375.1 Lachnospiraceae bacterium | reverse complement strand
ATTGAGTGCTCCTGCATTTCTATGAAATACCTTGGTGAATATATGGATATTCATTGCGGTGGCATTGATAATATATTCCCTCACCACACAAATGAGATTGCACAGAGTGAAGCATACCTGGGACACAAGTGGTGCAACTATTGGTTCCACGTTCATCACCTTACTGAAAAGGGCGGCGAAAAGATCAGTAAATCAAAGGGAACAATGCTTAATGTTGACTTCCTTATCAGTGAAAAGATGCGTCCTATTGTGTACAGAATGTTCGCACTTCAGTCACACTACAGAAAGCCGCTGGAGTTTTCCGTAGACAATATGACAAACGTGGGTCAGGCCTATGACAAGCTTCTGAGAAAGGTTGCGGAGCTTAAGAAGGAAGCCGGCATGAATGCTGCTGAAATTAAGGCACTTTCCGAGAAGATTGAGACTGCCCGTAAAACAGCAACACACAATTCAGAAGACGTTGCGGCAGCTATTGCGAAGGCAGCAGAAGGTACAGCAGTGGATGCGGGAAAATTCTTTGAATTCTCCGAAAGCTTCGGCAATGCACTTTATAATGACATTAATACATCATCAGGTATTACAGTGCTTTATGATGTATTAAGAAACGAAATGAATGCAGTAACAAAGCTTGCCCTTATTTCCGCTTTCGATTATGTACTTTCACTGGACCTTTGCCAGGATACGGAAGAGGCAGCTCCTGCAGTAGATGCTGAGCTTGAGGCATATATTAACGCGAAGATTGCTGAGCGTAAGGAAGCTAAGAAAAACAAGGACTTCGCTACAGCTGACGCTATAAGAAACGAACTTCTGGAAAAGCACATCGCAATCAAAGACACAAGGGAAGGAACAGTCTGGGAAATCGTAGAATGATTGAAACCCTTTATAAAGAATTTAATATAGCGGACATGGATGCAGACCAGTATCCACCATTGGACCTGGCCTACATCGGTGACTGTGTTTATGAGTTGGCAATAAGAACAAACCTCATTTCACAAGGTGCCACCTCTGTGGATAAGCTTAACAAAAAAGCAAGTAATCTGGCCAAAGCCGGAACTCAGTCAAAGATGATCACCAATATTCAGGACAGACTTACTGAAGAGGAAATTACCATATTCAAGAGAGGCAGAAATGCCAAAGTCAATACTGCGGCAAAAAACGCATCATTGGGCGATTATCATCGTGCTACCGGTTTTGAGGCTTTGATTGGTTATCTGTATCTAAAAAAGAATTATGAAAGAATGTACCAGATTATCCATATGGGATGGGATTCTCTGGCGGGAGAAGACTAATGGAAGAAGTTCAGGTAAATGAAACGAAAATAGAAGGTAGAAACGCCGTAATGGAAGCCTTCAGATCGGGGAAGACCATTGACAAGCTGTTTGTTTTGGACGGCTGCCAGGACGGCCCTGTAAGATCTATAGTAAGGGAGGCAAAAAAGGGCGATACCATCGTGAATTTCGTGTCCAAGGAAAGACTTGATCAGCTTTCCGAAACCGGAAAGCATCAGGGCGTTATTGCTATGGCAGCTGCCTATGAATACTCAGAGGTCAGCGACATGCTTAAGCTGGCTGAAGAAAGAGGAGAGGCTCCGTTCCTTGTGCTTTTGGACGGAATAGAGGATCCACATAATCTCGGTGCAATCATTCGTACCGCAAACCAGGCGGGGGCACATGGTGTAATCATTACAAAGCATCGTGCCGTCGGCCTTACGGCTGTTGTGGCAAGAACAAGTGCCGGAGCACTTAATTATACTCCTGTTGCCAAAGTAACAAATCTTACTCAGACTATGAAGGAACTTAAAGAGAAGGGCCTCTGGTTTGTGTGTGCAGATATGGACGGAACGGTTATGTATAAGCAGAATCTTACCGGACCTATCGGCCTTGTAATAGGCAATGAGGGTGAAGGCGTCAGCAGACTTGTAAAAGAAAACTGTGACTTTGTTGCATCAATCCCTATGAAGGGACAGATAGATTCACTGAATGCTTCTGTAGCTGCAGGCATTCTTTGTTATGAGATAGTGAGACAAAGACTTAACTAAAACAGGGGGAACAGAATGAACTCTGTAGACAAGCTTATAGACATTACAAAAATAATGAAGTCGAATCAAATCGGGCGAGCCGTTAAGCTCGCTTTTGAGTATGTTGAAAAAGCGATTGATGTCGGCTTCGTTTTTATTGACGAAAGATATGGATATGAAAAGGGCGATGTTGACGAGCGCTTTGAGAACAATAAACTTTTCATATGTGCAGATTCTTCAGAACTCAGTGGCAGAATCAGTCTGGACTACGAACGAAGAGGGGCTAAAGCAGGACTCCAATATGCCATCTTTGAAAATGGTATATACAGAGGCTATATTGGTGCTGATGATACTGAGAAAATCCGCCCCGAGTGGACGGAAGACAGCGAAGACGTCAGATTTTTCGGACTTGCTGCAGAAATAATATCCACATATCTTTTTTCTGAAAGAAACAGAATCAAACTCGATGAAATGACATCAGAGTGGAATACCTACCGCAATGCCCTAATGGTGAATTCGGAATATGTGTATTTTGCGGACCTTACCGATAATGTCATAAGACGTCCGCCTATATACAAAAATCCTGCGAAGACACCCGGAAAGGTGAACACCGCCTACCCGGTTCGACTGGATACATACCTGAAACTATGGGAAACGGGTAATAGTATTTCACCTGTGGATCCGGAATTTGATCTTACAAGTGTTAATTCTGAAGGACTTCTCCATCACTACGAAGTCGGAGAAAAGATAATAGAATTTGAGTATGCAATCGGAGAAAGTCAGGACTTCAGAAGAAAATCCATTCTTCTGGACAAGAATTCCGATGGGCATATTATTGCTACAATCATCGTAAGCGATATAGATGAAATTCGACGGGCAAAGCTTCGACTCAAAATGGGAGAAAGACAAAGACAAAACCTCTATGGTGCTTTGGCAAATCTCTATTCATGTATGTATAAATATAACCTTTATACGGGAGAGGGAACCCTTATGAAGGCTTCTCAGGACGTGGTACAGGTTATGCCGGAAAAGGTTCTTGCCAAGGATACTGAAGAATTCTTTTTGGATGATACAATCGACGGCAGAGAGAATGAGGAGTTCAAGGAGTTCTGCGATTTTTCTACCATAAAGGAACGTCTTAAAGACAAAGATTTTGTGTCAGTTGAGGCAAATACAAGACTTTTGGGCTGGGTTCTTCATTTCATTATTGCCTTTAACAGAGATGAAAAAGGTGATGTCAACGAGGTGCTTTGGGTTACAAGAATAATCGAAGGCAGAAAAAAACATGAGCTGGAAATGAACAGGAGGATGGAAGAAGCCTTAGAAAATGCGCAGAAGGCCAACGAGGCTAAAACCCATTTCCTTTCCAGCATGAGCCACGACATTCGTACACCTATGAATGGCATTGTGGGAATGACGGAACTGGCAAAAAACAATATCGACAACAAAGAGAAGGTTCAGGATTGTCTTTCGAAGATCAGCATAAGCTCCAATCACCTGCTGACACTTATTAATGACATACTGGAACTTTCGAGAATTGAAAGCGGTAAGATAACCATTGCTAATGAAGTGGTGGATCTTACAGAAATAGCAGGGGCATGTCTGGCTGTGGTGGAATCTTCATCCATAGGCAGAAGGCTCAAAATGGAAGTTAATTATCAGCCGATTATTAACAGATACGTAAAAACCGACGGACTTCGTATGCGTCAGTGTATCATCAATGTCATTTCCAATGCCATGAAATATACTCCCGACGGTGGAAGTGTGACCATAAGCTTTGAAAATTATGTTATTGACGATAAACATACCCTGATAAGGACCTATGTAAAGGATACCGGAATAGGCATGTCCGAAGAATTTATGCAGAAAATGTTCCAGCCCTTTGCACAAGCAAATGAGAGCAGTGCAAGAACGCATTACGAAGGAACGGGCCTTGGCATGACAATCGTAAAAGAGACAATGGATCTTTTCGGCGGAAGTGTAAAGGTGGAAAGCAAGCTGGGTGAGGGTACTACCGTTATACTGGATTTCCCTTGCGAAAACGCAGCTGAAGGCTATCAGGATAATAAAGACCTTGGTTCCGGAGAAGCTGAGGACAGGGCTGTACCGGAAAGACTGGACGGCCTTTGCGTGCTCATTGCGGAGGATAATGACATTAACAGAGAAGTGGCATCGGAACTGCTGACAGAGCTTGGAGCGAAAGTGATTCCCGCAGTTGACGGAAATGATGCCGTGAGCAAATTCTGTGAGGCTGAAGTCAATTCAGTTGATTGCATACTGATGGATATTATGATGCCTTCCATGGATGGCTATACAGCAACTGCCGTAATAAGAAGCCTGCAGAGAGAGGACGCTAAGAAGGTGCCGATTTTGGCCCTTTCAGCCAATGCATTTGCGGAAGATATTCAGAAAAGCAAGGATGCCGGGATGAACGGACATCTTTCGAAGCCTATTGAGATAGATAAGGTTAAGGCTGCTATTATCGAGTTTGCCGGAAAAAGGGCATGAAAAAAAGCTATCTAGCAGATTCGAACTGCCGACCTCATCCTTACCAAGGATGCGCTCTACCTACTGAGCTAAGATAGCATAAGACGTGTGCCTTACGAACCGATATAGTAACACAGAGAGTGAGGCAAGTCAAGGACTTTTACTACACCAAAAAACAGCGGTTTGTCTTGTGTGCATAAATGACTTGTGCTATACTATATTTTGTATAGATTTGGGTATTTAGCACAAAATCTTGCCTTTTGATAACACAACAAACAATAAATCGGGGTCTATTGGGTTTTAAGGAGGTATTATGAAGCAGGTAAACGGACTTACAAAGCTTATGTTCGGTGTAGTGGCGATTCTTCTTGTTATTACAGTCGGATTAGGTGTTGCTACGGCAGTAAAAGAATCGAAGAACAAAGACGCGAATCCGGATAAAAAACATGAGCAGTCGGTACTTACTCCGACTGAGGGGCCGGCACCTACGGCTACTGATGTACCTATGCCTACCGAAACACCAACACCTACACCGGAGCCTACAAATGCCGCAAAGCATAAGGTGGCACTTGATCCCGGTCAGCAGAAAAATGAAAACAAAGATTCGGAGCCTGTGGGTCCCGGAGCTTCAGATACCGTTAAAAAGATGTCTTATGGTGCAACAAGTGTCACCAACGATATGCGTGAGCACGAATGGAACCTTATTGTGGCCAAGCTTGTTAAAACAGAGCTTGAGGCAAGAGGCTACGAAGTATTCATGACACGTGACAAGGCGGATGTGGATATTTCCAACGGTGAGCGTGCAAAGCTTGCAAACGAATCAGGTTCAGAAATACTTGTAGGTATTCAGGCAGATGCGGGTGACTCAAAAGTAAACGGCGTATATGCACAGCTTGCAAAGAGTGATAACCCTTATGTCGGAAAGCTTTATAAGCAAAGCAGAAGCCTGGCAGAATGCATTAAGGACCAGGTGCTTGCGGCTACCGGAGCCGGCGACAGAGGCTATTCTGAAAGCAATAAGCTTGCTGAAGTAAACTATTCGGAAATTCCTGTTGTTATTATGCAGCTCGGATTCATGTCCAACAAGGAAGAAGATGCTAAACTTCAGACAGATGAGTACAGACAGAAACTTGCCATTGCTATTTGTGATGGTATTGACAAATACTTTGAATCGATAGACGAGTAAATATGAGAAACATTAAACTTACTCTTGAATATGACGGATCCCGCTATGATGGTTGGGTGAAGAGCGATAAGGGCATCGGGAAAAAGGGCGGAAGCATTTGCGACCGTATTTCCGAGGTGCTTAAGGAAATGGAAGGTACAGATGTGGAACTTATTCCCGCCATCCGCACTGAGTCCGGCGTGCATGCAATGAAACAGGTGGCATGCTTTAAGAGCAATTCCGGAAAGAGTCCATTGGAAATAAAGCAATATCTTAATCGCTATCTTCCCAGAGACATTGCGGTTTTGTCCGCTGATTATGCAGAAGAAAGATTTCACCCCGCATTTAATGCAAAGGGATTCGTGTTTGAATATCACCTGACGGTGGGAGAGGTACCTTCGGTTTTTGAACGAAAGTACAATCACTACTGCTTTAAGAAGCTTGATATTGAAGCTATGAAGAGAGCTGCGGCTCTGCTTAAGGGAAAGCATGATTTTAAGGCTTTTTCCGATAATCCCAGAATGAAAAAGTCCACAATCAGAGATATTTCCGATATTACAATATACGATGCAGGAAACGAGGTTTCTGTCACGATGGAAGCAGATGATTTCTGGCCCAATATGGCAAGAATCATCGTTGCACTTCTTGTATCGATTGGCCATCATGAAAATGAGCCCGAAATTATCAACAGGATTTTTGAAAGCGGAGACCGCTCACTTAACCCTGAGGCAATTGAGCCTAAGGGACTTTTCCTGAGCGATGTAATATATGAAAAATAATAAGACAGTAATTAAAAACGGACACCTTGTTGACCCCGCTGCCGGAGTCGACAAGGTGTGTACTCTTATTTTAGAGAATGAGAGAGTGGCAAAAATAGTCGAGAGCACCGATAACATGGATTTATCAGACTGCGATGTAATCGATGCTGAGGGACTTCATGTGTTTCCGGGCTTTATCGACTTGCACGTTCATTTCCGAGAGCCGGGACTTGAGTACAAGGAAACAATTGAAACCGGATCGAAGGCTGCGGCGGCAGGTGGTGTAACCACTGTCTGCGTGATGGCAAATACAAAGCCTGTAATTGATACGGCAGAACGAGTAAGGCTTGTTAAGAACATTGCATCTAAGACTTCATGCATTAATGTGCTGCCGATTGCGTCAGTGACCATAGGACTGAATGGCGAGGAACTGGTAGATATTGAGGCAATAGAAGAAGCCGGAGCAATAGCAC
Source organism: Lachnospiraceae bacterium (assembly GCA_024403375.1). Classification (GTDB taxonomy): domain Bacteria; phylum Bacillota; class Clostridia; order Lachnospirales; family Lachnospiraceae; genus RGIG3528. The sequence continues at coordinate 23,702 of JAKSRZ010000014.1, read as the reverse complement.
TCAGTGAGGACGGAAAGTCTGTTGACAATCCTGAACTTATGAGGGAAGCAATGGAACGCTGTGCAAAGCTTAATCTCCCTATTTTTGATCACTGTGAAGAGAAAAAACTGCTTTTTGGCGGTGTTATGAATAAGGGAACACGCTCGGAGGCAATGGGACTTCCCGGAATATCCAACGAGGTGGAGGATTCCATGGCAGAGCGAGATATTGCCCTTGCAAAAGAAACAGGAGTCCAGCTTCACCTTTGCCACTGTTCAACAGAAAAAGCACCTGAATATATAAAAGCAGGAAAAGAGGCAGGCCTGAACCTTACGGCGGAGACAGGACCACATTACATTTCTTTGTGTGATGAAGATATTCCTTCAGATGACGCTAATTGGAAAATGAACCCGCCACTTAGAAGTGCAAAGGACAGAGAGGCTCTTTACAAGGCGGTGAGGGACGTCGTAATCGATGTAATTGCAACAGACCATGCACCACATTCATCGGAAGAAAAATCCAACGGATTTTCGAAATCACCATTCGGAATAGTCGGCCTGGAAACATCCTTCCCTGTCTGCTATACGACCCTTGTTAAGAACGGTGGAATGAGCCTGAGCGACCTTATTACCAGAATGAGTGCAAAGCCTGCGGATATTATTCATATTGAGAGAGGTACCCTTAAAGAAGGCAGTGTGGCGGATATAGCCATAGCCGATCTTTCCGAGGAGTATGAAATTGACCCTGAGAGCTTTAAGTCCAAAGGAAGAAATACCCCATATAAGGGCATGAAATTCTTTGGAAAAATCAAATATACATTTGTCGGAGGAAAACTTGTATGATTCAGAAGCTTATTGATGAAATTGTAAAGAAGGACGCGCCCATTGTAGTTGGCCTTGATCCGATGCTTAACTACATTCCTGAGTACCTTAAGAAGAATTCATTCGAAGAGTTCGGCGAAACTCTTGAGGGTGTTGCTGACGCAATCTGGCGTTATAACAGAAAACTCATTGATTCCTTCTGTGATCTGGTTCCTGCGGTAAAACCTCAGATCGCCATGTATGAACAGTTCGGAATCCCCGGACTTATGGCTTATACAAAAACAGTAGCTTATGCCAAAGAAAAGGGCCTGATTGTTATCGGAGACGTAAAGCGTGGCGATATTGGTTCTACATCTGCTGCATATGCAACTGCTCACCTTGGAAAAATCAGCGTGGGCGGTAACGAATTTGAGCCTTTCGGTTCAGATTTCGCTACTGTTAATCCATACCTTGGCTCAGATGGTGTTAACCCCTTCGTTAATGCATGCAATGAGTTTAACAAGGGCATTTTTGTACTCGTTAAGACAAGCAATCCCTCCAGCGGAGAGTTCCAGGACAGGCTTATTGACGGACGTCCGCTTTATGAGCACGTAGCTGAAAAGGTCGTTGAGTGGGGTAATGCTTCCATGGATGGTGAGTATTCCAATATCGGTGCTGTTGTAGGTGCCACATATCCTGAGATGGGTGAAAAACTCAGAAAGCTTATGCCTAAGACCTTCATCCTTGTTCCCGGTTACGGAGCACAGGGCGGCAAGGGCAGTGACCTTAAAGTGTTCTTTAATGCTGACGGCCTTGGAGCAATTGTAAACTCCTCCAGAGGTATTATTGCGGCATATAAGCAGGAACAGTACGCAAAGTTTGGTGATACCGGCTTTGCAGAGGCTGCAAGAGAGGCAGTTCTTGCCATGAAGAAGGATATAAAGGAATCTATAAGATGATTAATCTTGTATATAAAACAGAAGATAAAAAAATCGAGGCAATGTCCGAATGCTTCTATTCCGATGAGGAATATGAAGTGTATGTGGACGGAGAGCCTAAGGGGGAAAAAGCATTATCAGAGCTTCTTAAGGAAGAGGAATTTGATGATGTTATTTCAGAGCTGAACGGAAACTTTGCCATTGTTGTATTGGACAGAAGATACGGACGTCTTTATATGGGACGCGACAGGCTTGGAACAAAGCAGCTTTACTATGCAGTGAAAGAGGGAGAAATAGTCGTTTCCGACCACTTTAAGCCTTGCTTTGAAGCTATGGGCTGCAGAGTAGATAAGACAGCACTTCAACATTATTTTACTTTCCAGTATGTGCCGGAGCCATTAACAATAGGCTGCGGAGTTTATGCAGTCAAAGCGGGCTTTTATGCACTTTATGACCGCAAAATGGAAACTGTAAAATACAATGTCTGGAAGCCTGAACCGTCTATTAAGGCAGACCGCTCCGATTTCAGAAAGGAAATAAGAAAGGCACTTCGTAACTCTGTAAGAGAAAGTCTTAAAGGCTATGAAAAACCGGCTGCATTCCTTTCCGGAGGCCTTGACTCTTCTATACTTTGTGCTCTTGCTGCAAGAGAAAACAAGAATTTTACAGCCTATACAATAGGCTTTGACGTTCCCGGCTTTTCAGAGGCTGAAGTAGCGGCACGTTCTGCAGAATATTATGGAATAAAGCATGAAATCATCAAGCTTTCAGCAGAAGATTTCAAGGAAGCAGTACCATTTGCCGTACAGGCTATGGGCGTTCCTGTAGCCGATCCTTCCGCAGTTGCAGTATCACTTATAGCGAAGGCGGCAGCGGGAAAATGTGATGTGATTCTTTCCGGCGAGGGCTCAGATGAGCTTTGGGGTGGATATCATGTTTATAATCCCAGAGGAAAGGTGCTTAAAATAAAGGCCCTTCCTGCTCCCGTCAAGAAACTTATCTGGACCTTTGCAAGTCACATGAAGGATGACGCCAATGGTAAGGATTTCCTGAGACGTGGCTGCGTTCCGTTGAGAGACAGATTTGTAGGAAATACATTCCTCTTTACGGATGCAGAGAAGAAAACACTACTTAAGAACTTTAACCCTGCAGTGAAGTTCACGGATATAACAGGACCTTACTATGATCAGGCGGCAGGACTTACGGAAATGGATCAGATGCAGTATATTGATACTAACCTCTGGTTCCCGGGAGATATTAACGTTGTATCAGGTAAAGGATGCTCTGAACGTGGCCTTAATGTGGCAATGCCTTTTACGGATAATGCCGTAACAGATCTGGCAAGAACACTCACCAAGTCTGAAAAACTGGATGGTGATCAGAATAAGGTTATTCTAAGAGAGGCATTCAGACAGTACATTACCGAGGAGGTTAAGGATGGCAAAAAGAAGGGCTATCCCGTTCCTGTTCGTGTATGGCTTTCAGGAGAACTTAATGAGTGGGCACGGGAAATTGTTGAGAGTGCTCCGGTTGACGAATATATAAACAAGGAAGTTGCATATCAGCTTCTTGAAAAATGTAAGGAAGAACCACAGAATCCGGTTTACTATCGTAAGGCATGGGCAATTGTTGTATTCTGTGTATGGATGAATCAATATGCATAATCAATTAACAAAGTCAGATGTTGCAAAAATGCAGGCAGAAATAGAGGAAAGAAAGGTTGTTGTACGCCATGAGCTTCTTGAGCACGTTAAGGTTGCCAGAGCACAGGGAGACCTTTCGGAGAACTTTGAATATTATGCCGCAAAAAAGGAAAAGAATAAGAATGAAAGCCGAATCCGTTATCTGGAGAGAATGATCAGAACAGCTGAGATTATTGATGACTCTTCTGAAGAGGACGAGGTGGGAGTAAACAATACCGTTAAGGTTTATGTGGAAGAGGATGATTGCGAAGAAACCTACAGAATCGTTACAACGGTACGAGGAAATGCTTTAGCCGGGCTTGTTTCGGTGGAATCCCCCATTGGTAAGGCACTCCTGGGAAAGAAGCAGGGAGATCGTGTAACCATAAAGGTCAATGACAATTATTCATATGATGTGATTGTTCGTGAAATAATCAAGACAGACGATGATTCACAGGATCAGTTGAGAGCATTTTAGCATAAGCAATGCTTACTGATTACTCAAAGACAAAAGGCCCCCTCACGCCAAAACGTGAGGGGTGAAGTAGCCCGACATGGGCTATTTTTTATTTATCAGATTTCTGCTGTGAAGGGAGCTAATGGAAGACCGTTTGCTCCGAAAATGCTTATTCTGCTGTAGTTGCTCCAGGCGTATCTTACATAGCGGGGATGGCTTACTTCGTCGCAGGTAAGGTTTATGGTGTCCTTGCAAAGGTTCCAGATGGCAGGATAATAGTTTTCTCCGTCTTCTGAAAGCTCAAAAAGTGCTTCGGGTATTTCTTCAAGAGGGCGATTATCGTTTTCGGGAAGAACGAGCTTCTTTTGCAGGGCTTTTCCTGCATTTTTTAAGAATATTCTTATTGTGCAGCATTCCTGCTCCCAATCAGCACCAATGCCAAGGTTTATGCCAAGGTTAACGCCTTTTGCATCCTTTTTACCATAGTTTTCAACAAGAGCATAATCGAAGGAAGGAGCACAGGCCTCCTCTTCGGAGATGACGCCGTATACGCCATGAGCGGCCTGAAGGTATAGTCTGTGAGCAACCTGAGTCTTATCCACGGGATGAATATTGTTCCAGGCACCAAGCTCATAAGTAACAGCCATACCGGTGTTCTTTATGTTATCAAAAACCTTCTGCTGGCACTGACGAATGATGCACCAGTGCTTGAAGTCCGGGTCTTCATTGGTTCTGTACACGGGAAGCTGAACGAACAAAAAGGGCATGTCTGCATTACGGAAAATGCGTCGCCAGTTAACGATCATTGTTGTAAGAAGCTTCTCGTACAAGGCGGGCTTATGGTCGTCACTTTCTCCCTGATAGTAAATGACGCCTTTTATAGTATAAGGTGCTACACGCATAAGCATTGTGTGGTACAGGCCGGAGGGACGATTAAAAAGGAAAGAATTGCGGGGGCCGGGATAACGGCACTCTCCGCAGGCAGCAAGTACTTCGCTCCATTTTCCTTTTGGATTTTCGGCATAGAAGGCGTCAACACGTTTCTGCCAGGCAGCGGCATAGGCTTCGTACTCCTCTGTATCAGCTTTCTGCTCATCAAGAGAGCGGTCCGCGGAATAATTGTCAAAATAGGTGGAAAGCTCCGCGTCCTTTTTGAGAAGTTCCTCATCTGTCCAGGCTGTTGCACTTGTTCCGCCCCAGTTACATCCGATGACACCTACGATGCAACCAAGCTTTTTTGAAAGCTCCTTTGCAAAATAATAGCCTACTGCAGACCAGCTTTTGGCACTTTCGGAATCAAAGCAGCTCCAACCGGAGTTGTTTTCGTGATTATAAAAATCCTCTCCGAAGAAGGCAACTTTCTGAGTGTAGTAAAAACGCACATCTACGTTTTTATCGTTGGAAAGAGAGTCCTTGCCGGTTTTGCAATTCTGAAGCTCCAGTTCCATGTTGGACTGTCCGCCTGCCAACCAGACTTCGCCAAAAGCAATATCGGAAAAGGTTTTTGTTTCTTCATGGCCATCGGGGAATTTGCAGGTGATGGTTAATGAATAATCAGTGCCGGCCTCTTGTGGCTTAAGAGTTATGAGAAATTCTTCGTTAAGAGGGGACATGACTTTTTCTGAGGGCTTGGAAAAACATTCTCCGGCAGCTGCCCATTTATTTTTATGCAAAAGGGTAGCAGTTACGAAGGAACCCGTGGGACATTCACCAAATATGCGAACGGGCTGATTTCGCTGAAAAACAGCGTGATCGGAAAATACTGCAGCAGGCTTGAAACGGGCTGGCATTTTTTCTACATAATCAACAGGATATATGGTTTTTGCAACAGAATTTGACATAATTTATCTCACTTTCTTATATTGCCATACTTGTTTTTTATGATTATAATTCACCATAAGACGTATTACAAGCATAGGAATTTGGCAAAAAAAGAATGGAAAAACAGACATTGAATAAAAAGAAGAGGAGCCTGAGGTCACAGATACGGAATCTGTACTTGTCTGTATTGCTGTTACCTTTATTGATACTGGGAGGGACGCTTCTGGTTGTTTCCTACAGAAACCAGATAGGGAACGACAGAAAGCTTTTGTCTGCATATAATTCCGGCGTTCGGCAGACCATGTACGATCTGACTACGTACATATATAATATTTCGGACAGTATAGCCTACAACGAGGACCTGTCGAGACTTCTTGCAGGACGGTACGGCAACAACAATCAGTTTATGACTGCTTACAATAACACCACTGTTGTGGATCAATATATTGCCAAATATACCGCCATAGGAGGGATTTATATTTACTCTGAAAATCCCACAGTGTGCAGCTACGGAAGAGTAATAAAGGTTGATGATGATATTCGAAACAGTGACTGGTATCAGAAGGCCAACAGCCAATTTACCGGCTTCTGGACAAGCTACGAATATACGGATGCCTATAATAAAGAGGTTACGGCTCTGACGCTTATCAGAAAGATGGTTGTTGTGGACAGCGGAGAAAGTGCGGTAGTAATGATTCGCGTCAGCAATTCCTTCCTTAACAGCCGTATAGAAAACCTGAGCTACACAACTCTTATGACGGTTAATCGCGAGCCGATTTTCTGTGGAACAGATCCGGAAGCGAAGAGAACTTATATTAATGAGAATGTGGGCATCGATTATAACAGAGTTCGCTATAGCAATGATACCACTGCGGAATATAAGGGTATAAAGAGTCTTGTAAGTGTTGCGAGTCTTAAACCATCAAAATCCGCAGATTCGCAAATTTATATAGTAAGTTACGACACAAATGCATATACCGGAATTGCTCAGATGCTGCATTGGATAGTGGCATTGCTGCTGGTGGCTACGGCACTTTCCGCAATTGTCTTTGTGTGGCTGGCAAGGCGTTTTACAAAGGAAATAGCAACTCTCAGATACGAGATGGGCAGGGTAAGCCACAAGAACAGTAATGATGCGACGATTTTGCAGGGTGACAAAATGTTCTCCAGTGCCGAGCTTACTGAAGCATACAGTGATTTGCTGCTTATGGCGGAAAACATTGAAAAAATGGAGGCTCAGCAATACGAGGCGGAGCTTAATGAAAAACGCCTGCAGAATGACCAGCAGAAAATCGAAATTAAGGTATTGGCCAGCCAGATTAATCCGCACTTCCTGTATAATACTTTGGAAATGATCAGAATGAAGGCTCTGTCCAATAATGACAGAGATGTGGCAACTGCTATCAAACTTCTTGGACAGTCTATGCGGTATGTTCTGGAAAATACAGGAACGATGGAATCGACTCTGAAGAAGGAACTGGACCACATAATGAACTATCTTCAGATTCAGAAACTGAGATTTGGAGAAAGAGTGGATTACCAGATCAATATTCAGCCGGACATGAATCTGGAGGAATATGTATCATTGCCCCTGATTATGCAGCCCATAGTGGAAAATGCCATTGTTCATGGCCTTGAAAAGAGAGAAGGCAACGGAAAAATATGGGTGGCGATTTATACACTTGATAATCGCGTATACGTGGATATTTCCGATAATGCGGGAGGAATGGACGAGGCAACCATGAATATGGTACTTCACATGGTGGAGCACTATAAGAAAGAAAACAACACAAGCGGAATAGCCTTGTATAACATTAACAGAAGAATGAAACTTACTTATGGTGAAGACTATGGTATAGATATTCATACAGTTCCGGGAGAGGGTACGAGAGTAAGGCTTGCAATGCCAATAATCAGAGTATAAGGAGAAGTTTATGGGAAAAACATTAAGTGACAAAGTAAAAATCGGGAACATCACAACGAAAAACAGAATCTGTGTTCCACCAATGGTAATGTTCAATTGGTCCGATGACCGAGGGTTGGTAACTGAGAAAAGCATAAAGCACTATGGCGATATGGCCAAGGGTGGAGCCGGACTTATTATTGCGGAAGCAACAGCTATTACTCCAAGAGGAAGATTGGCAAGAACAAACCTTGGACTTTGGGAGGATGGCCAGATTGAGGGCTTCAAAAGACTTGCTGAGGTGGTTCATAAAGAAGATTGTCCCTTCTTTGTACAGCTTTTGCATGCCGGCGTTAACGGAGTTGACCCGGAAGCAGACACCTGCAGCGATTATGAGATAAAACGCGGAGAGAACGTGATTCATGGTCATGAAATGTCTAAGGAACGCATAAAGGCTACAATTGATGACTTTGTTCAGGCGGCATTAAGGGCACAGAAAGCCGGCCTGGATGGAATAGAGCTTCATGGCTGCCACAGTTACCTTATTTCCCAGTTTTTCAGTAACGTAATAAATAAAAGAACCGATGAATACGGAGATGACAAAAGCCTCTTTGCAAAAGAAATCTTGAAGGCCTGTCGTGAAGCCTGTGGTGACTCCTTTGCCATAGGTATCCGTCTGGGAGCGTTTGAGCCAGACCTTGCCGCAGGCATGGAGCACGCCAAGGCTATTTCAAATCTCTGTGACTTTATGGACATTTCCTACGGCTTCGGCCCGGGTATGAAGGCTGAAAAGCCGGAAGACTTCCCTTATAAAGAGGCGTTTTACGGAGCTATGCAAATAAAAAAGGAGCTCCCCGACATGCCCATATTCGGCGTAGACTCCATAAAGAGCGGAGAAGACGCCCGGGGCTGTCTGGAACTCACTAATATAGATATGATTGACGTAGGAAGAGGCTTCCTGGTTAACCCTGACTTCGCAAATGATGCCCTTGCAGGAAGAGATACAGGAAGATGCCTTAACTGCAAACGATGCTATTACAGCCCACGATTTAATGACGAAACATCAAAATGTGCAGGTGCTGAATTAAGAAACAGAACTAAAATGTAGGCGTACATAAAATTGTCGAAAAGCAGTTCGTCTTTATCCGGCAACGTATCTACATGATTATCAAGAAATTCTTGCATTTTCTTGATATCCGGTGCAAAGGAAGCGTTTGTGAAGGCACCGGAACTAAATGCTTTAACAGTTGCAGAGAGCTCTTTATGTATTCCTGACCAGTCACGCTGAACTCTCTTTAAGAAGTCGGAGTTCTGGACGCCGTAACGGAGCCAGTCGCCGGTTATTGCTTCAGGAAGCAGTTCTGACAGATTATGGCGAATAAGCCAGCGAGGTTCGCCATTATGGGCAAAAAGCTCATAAGGCAAATTGTAGCAAAATTGAATCATTCTTGAGTCTCTTGTGGGGTCACGTAATACAATCCCGTACTTGAGACTCATTTTTGTTTCCATCTCACCAATATAAGTGAACATAGGAGCACAGGTGAGCTCAAATTGATAGAACTTCCGATCCTTGGGAATGCGATTGTTATTGTTTATTCCGGCCTTGGAAAATCGTTCTTCCAATGAGTAGTCAGATAAAATGTCTTCACGAACAAAGGGATTGGAAGGCGCGTAGGAAAATGAAGTATCTTTTTCTACTTTTTTTGAGTATTCAAAATACCTGCGGCAGCCGATAAATGCCTGCTTTCTGCTTTCTTTCACGTGCTTTGAGTAATTGTTAAGGTTTGATGCAAACTTAATAAAATGCTTTGATTTGTACAAATCATAAAGCACGTCATCAATGTATCCGTGAGAAACAGTACTGTTGCCGAATTGTCCATTTAAGACGATTCGGCATCCGTCATTGTACGCATTTTCATAAAGCTCACAGAGACTAGGGAGATTGCCATAAGCTTTATAAGGTATTTCCATTATTTCACTGTTTGTTTTCAGGCCCGTGAGGCTGTTTTTCCCGCCATTATTAAGGAAATGAGGGAGAATGTTAGGATGCATTTCAATCAGAGCCTTTACAGGGGCAGTCTCATCCATAATCTGATGGGAACTGGAAGAATAATTACCTTTCCCTGTATCCTCGGATGGGACATATGTATAGGCGTATAAATCCTTATTTTGCGAACTCAAAATGTCTGAAGCCAAAGCACCTACAGAAGATGAATCGAAACCGCTGGAAAGGGCTATACCGGTTTCTTTGGAAGAACGGAGCACATCCTTTACACAGGAACTGAACAGATTGTAAAAGGCCTTACCGTATTCTTCGGGTGACTTGCATTTAACAAGCTTTGAACTGTCGTCGTGAGCAAAATAGGCATGCTTTTGCGTACTGTCCTTGGTGAAGGCTATATAGGTGCCAGGCTCGATTTTATAAATATCTTTATAAGGAGTTTCTGTTCCGGAAATGTTGGGCATTAATCCGGGGGCGAGAAGAAAATCCTTTAAGTAGTCTTCGTTCAGCTCGATGTTGGGATGAACTGACAGGATTCCTTCAAGAATGGAAGAAAATGTAATACCCTCGGAATGACGATAATAGAACAAACAACGGCTTGAAGACGGATCCGTTGCCAAAGTAAGGGTGTTGGTTGATTTGTCAAAAAGAGCGATGCTGAAAATACCGCGTATGTTTTTTACTGCTGATTCAAAAGAGCCTGATGATATAGCATTAAAAACAACAGTTCCGTCAGCTTCCTCAGCACTGCAGTTAAGCTCGTATCGATTGTCCACAATACAATCAGCGGCAAAAACGAAATCACCAGATGAAATGGGCTGCACTTCATGCAAGGATTCGGCAGTAATATACTGGATTCCGGAAGCAAAATGGACGTTGGCAGAAGTGTATTCGGAAAATGAATCGATTTTACAATTGCTGTATGCAGATTTCATTTTGGAACTTATGGAATCATTTATGGAATTATTAAAAGAAACAAAACCCCAAATAGCGGACATAGCAAACCTCGTTTTTTTATTTATTATATATTTTTGAACCCAAAAAGCAAATAAAAAAAGCCGAACATAAGTTCGGCTTGATGCTTTGCTGATATTAGCTGAGGTTACCTGCAGGCTCATCGGTAGGTTCAGAAGGCTCTGTAGAACCACCATTATTACCATTGTCACTAGGCTTTGACCAAGAAAGATGTCCGGAAATTTCGCCGTCACCGATGTAACCACCGTCTCTGTAAATACCTGTCCAGTTATGTGCTGTCTCGCTGATCTCTAATACTGCTACTTCAGGTGCTGTCCAATTCTTCATTTTGAATTCCTCCATATACTTTAAATATTTTTTTGTTTTTTGTTTTGTGTTGCTTACGTGTTGCATAATACTCTCGATAACCCGATATGTAAACATTTGTAACATAATTGTATGAAATCTGTTATTGATATTTAATTCATGGCAAGAGGGACTTTATGCCTAAATTTCTGAAAGCCTTGTAAATAGGGCGTCTGGGACTATTGTCTTAGTTTTTTCCTCAGATAGGAAGCGATGATGCTTGCTATTACATTTGCTCCTGTAATGTTAGGATGCAGTCCGTCTTTCAGATAAAGAGTGGAAAAAAGTTCTTCAGGGAATCGTTCAAATTCCTTGTGAAGGTCGATGAATTCGCATTTGTTCTCGGTGGCCAGCTTTTTTATTATTGGAAGAAGCTTCGCCAGATACATTTCCTGATGCTTTGGCCATATGCACTCCTGAATGGGAATGGGAGTGACAAGGAATATTTCGGCTCGGCTGTTTGCCTGTTTTACTGCATCAATAATGGATTGATAGTTTGGGGCGAAGAGGGCCTTTTGCTTTATCATGTTTGCATAGGGATCCTTTTTGCCGGATTTTTCATCGTATCCATCGGAGGCATCGTTTGTTCCCAACATTATTATGTAAATATCACCGGCAAGTTCAAGCGCCTCCTTGTAGCGAGGCTGGCGTTTATATGGAAGACCAAAGACGTGCCCGTCCTCCTCGTGATCAATAACGCAGGAACTGGTAACACCCTTATTATAGACTTCGAATCTATTGCCCAGGAACTAGTTCAGGGCGGTGGGATAGTAGGCTTTCGGATCGTCACCCAACCCAAAACCTTCCGTAATTGAATCGCCGATACATACTATTCTTGTTTTTTTGTTTTCGATGCTCATAATCTGTCCTCGCTGAATATTGGCTGAAACGGTATATATTATAGCTCGCAAAGCCTGGTATTACAATAAACAAGGCATAAATAAGGAGAATTTATGATTGGTAATAATTAATAATTATGCATAATGGGTATGCATATTATTCTTTTGGCTATTATTCTTGCTGTTTATGTGGAATAAGGCTATAATATATAATTTGGTAGTATTATAAGCAAAAGAGTAAATTACCTTATATTTTAGGAGGATTATATGAATATTATTCTTGCTTCAGGGTCTCCCAGAAGACGTGAACTGATGGAAAGGCTGGGTGTGGCTTTCAAGGTAGTTGTTTCTGATAAAGAGGAAATAATTAAAAGCGAAATACCTTCGGAAGTTGTTAAGGAATTGTCTGAAATGAAGGCAGAGGCTGTGTTCGAGGACGTTAAGGGTTCACAGAAGGGCGATTTCCTTGTTATAGGTGCGGACACTGTTGTTTCCTGCGATGGAAAGATTTTGGGAAAACCGAAGGATGCCGGAGATGCCGCGAAGATGTTGCATAATCTTTCCGGCAGAGCCCATGAGGTTTATACAGGCGTTACCATTATAATATGCAGAAATGGTGTGATGGAAAAAATACAGTTCGCAGAGTGCACAAAGGTGTTTGTTTATCCTATGCTGGACTCCGAGATTGTCAAGTACATAGCCAGCGGAGAGCCTATGGATAAGGCGGGAGCTTACGCGATTCAGGGGTTATTCGCACCTTATATTGAGCGTATTGAAGGTGACTACTACAACATTGTAGGTTTCCCCATTGCAAGGATATTCCAGGAATTGAAAAAAATACAAATTGTTCTTGCATAATTATGCATAAAGGTGTATATTCTCAAAATACTATTCAGAGGTTATTATGTCAAACAGAGTAGATAAAAAAGAGCAGGGATTTCCCATTATTCCTTTGGTAATCATATTTTTCATAACATTGTTTGCTTTGGTAATAGGAAATAAATACCTGCATGACGATCTTGGAATCATTCTTAAATGGTGGGCCGGAATTCTGGCAGTGGGCGTTGCCTTCTTCCCCTTGGCACACTTGATAGGAGAAAAATTCAAGGACGGCGGCTATGTCCTTTCTAAGGGCTTAGGCATTGCTGTGGGATCTTGGATAGTCTGGACACTTTCCACCATGAAGCTTCAGCGTTTTACTACAGTCAATACGCTGATTTCATTGGGAGTCTGTGCTCTCATATGTTATTCCTTATACATTGTATTTACTACCAAAAAGGGAAAAACTCCTTTCGGAAGTCTGAATACTAATAAGATAGCATATATGTTTTTCTTTGAATCACTGTTCCTGCTGGTGTTTATCGGTGCCTGCTATATGCGTTCCTTCAGAGTAACGATTACGTGCGACACAGAGAAATACATGGACTTCGGTTTTCTGGCTGCGGTTCTTAACGCAGAGTATCTCCCCGCAGAGGATATGTGGTTCGCAGGTGAGCCTATAAATTATTACTATTATGGAATATACGTAGTAGGTTATCTTTCCAGACTTATAGGCACTCACGCCGGATATGGTTATAACCTTGGATTAATGACACTTGCGGCTCTTGGTTTTGTTCAGGTATATCAATTAAGTACAGAACTTATGTGGTATGCAATTGAGGAAAGAGATGCAAGAGCTTACGGCAAAAATCAGAAGAGCAAGCCAACCGGACTTATTAAGAGTCAGATTATGATGCATGCTGCGGGGCTTTTAGCTGCCTTTGCGGTATTTGCTGCAGGAAATATGCAGTATGTGCTTTACGCAAAGATATATCCATTCTTAGGGAAAATGCTTCATAAGGACGTTAAAGGATATTGGTTCCCTGATGCCACAAGATTTATCGTGGATAATTATAAGGGAAATGAAGGAACACTTATTCATGAGTTCCCCAGCTATTCCTTTGTACTTGGTGACTTACATGCACATGTAACAGATATTATCTTTGTATTTACAATCGTGCCTATCCTTTTTGCATTCCTTCTTAATCGTAAGGAAAGAATGGAAAAGGCAAGAAATAAGGGAGAATTTGAGAAGGTTAACTTCATTAAAGAAGCACTTTCTCCGGAAATACTGGCAGCGTCCTTTATGATAGGAATTATCAAAACTGCCAATTACTGGGACTTTTTCATTTATTTCGTTGTTGCAGGAGGAATCATTCTTTTCTCCAACGCAATTGTTTGTGGCTTCAAAACAGAAGAGAAGGTGTTCAAAACCAAGAAGCGTGAAATCAAGGTTACATGCCAGTTTGATGTAATCGTTATGACGGTAATTCATGCAGTGGAATGTCTACTGATTGGTTTTGTGGTATCGTTACCCTTCAACATCAATTTTGATTCTCCTTCGGCGGGAATAGGAATTTGTCTTACTCATTCAAACCCCTATGAACTTGCGGTTCTTTGGGCGCTTCCTGTGGCTACAGGCGTTGGCTTATTCTTAGTGGCAATTTCTTCATATAAGGAAAGACTTGCCCAGCAGGGATTAAGAAAGCCGAAGCCCGGTGAAGTTATTAAGTTTAATCCGAAGGAATCAGAATACATTTTTACAAAAAAGAAAAATGTAAATCACCTGTTCTCGTTTATATACAGACTTGAGTTTTCAGATTTGTTCGTGCTGACAATTACTGCCTGTGCCATGGGCCTTGTGCTGGTACCTGAACTTATATTTGTTCGAGATATTTATGGCGGAGCCTATATGAGAACAAATACGATGTTCAAGCTGGCTTATCAGGCATTTATGCTTTTCGGCGTGGTAATGGGATATGCATTTGTACGCTTCATCGGAATGGCAGAAAAGATGGTTCACAGAGTTCTTTGTATCATTGGCTGCTTCTTCCTGATCTGGACATTTAATTATCTGGATGAGGCGTTGAATGCTTACACCGGAGACATGTCCAAGCCGGAGGAGCTTACTCGCGACAGATACGAAAGAACACTGAATTCGTACAATACGATTTCAAAGACAGACCAGATAACTCAGGCTGAAGAGGATGCAGTAATGTGGGTTCTTGACAATACTGAAGGCGGTGACGTTATTCTTCAGATGGGTTCCACAAGCTACGCAAGCTTTGCAACAATATCAGCCTGGACGGGCAGACCTACAGTCTGTGGCTGGGCATATCATGAATGGCTTTGGAGAAATGGCGGAACACTGGAATTCCCTGATTGCGTAAAGGAACGTCTTTACTTTGATCATGAGGCCAGTGATGTCGTAACAATTTATACCTCCACCGACAGAGACGAAGTAATGAACCTCGTTGAAAAATACGACATAAAATACATCTACGTCGGAGAAACGGAGACAGTAAACGGAATGATGTCCGGCTCTGCCGATGAGGAAAATTGTAGTCTTGTAAAGACTCGTTGGTACAAAAATATCAATACAAATCATGAACTGTTAAAGAGCCTCGGAGAGGTAGTGTTTGACGCAGAAACAGAGGATTTGGGTTATTCAACTTACATAGTTAAGATTAATAGATAAAGGTTGGTATTATTATGATTAAGGTTGGCATTATTGGATCTACAGGATATGCAGGAAACGAACTGGTTCGTCTTCTTATGCAGCATCCCGAAGCTGAAATTGTATGGTACGGCTCAAGAAGTTATGTTGGCCAGAAATATGCAGACGTTTTCAGGAACTGCTTTGAAATCGTTCCGGACGAGTGCCTTGACGATAATATTGAAGAGCTTTGTGAGAAGGCGGATGTTGTATTTACAGCCACACCTCAGGGCTACTGCGCAGGAATTGTAAATGAGAATGTACTTAGCAAAACAAAGATTATAGACCTTTCTGCCGACTTCAGAATCAAGGATGTGGCTACATACGAAAAGTGGTACGGAATTGAGCATAAGAGCCCTCAGTTTATTGAGGAAGCAGTTTACGGACTTTGCGAAATTAACCGTGACAAGATTAAAAACTGCCGACTTCTTGCAAATCCGGGCTGCTACACAACAACATCGATTCTTACATGCTATCCTTTGGCAAAGAAAGGCCTGATTGACCTTTCAACCTTGATTGTAGATGCGAAATCCGGTACAAGCGGAGCAGGCCGTTCTGCAAAGCAGGACAACCTCTTCTGCGAAGTAAACGAAAACATGAAGGCATATGGCGTTGCTTCACACCGCCACACTCCTGAAATTGAGGAACAGCTTGGCTATGCATCAGGAGAGAACGTTGTTATTTCCTTCACTCCTCACCTTGTTCCTATGAACAGAGGAATTCTTGTTACGGCTTATGCAACATTAAAGCCCGGCGTAACAGAAGAACAGGTTCGTGCAGCATACGAAGAGTGCTACAAGGATGAATATTTTGTACGAGTTCTTAATAAGGGCGTATGTCCTGAAACCAAGTGGGTTGAAGGCTCAAACTTTGTTGATGTGAACTTTAAGATTGACCCTCGTGTTAATCGTGTAATAATGATGGGCGCCAGCGATAATCTTGTTAAAGGTGCCGCAGGACAGGCTGTTCAGAATATGAATATTATGTTCGGACTTCCTGAAAATACAGGACTTAAGCTTGTTCCCATGTTCCCTTAATTGAAAAGAGGTTGTGATGGACCGTGTTATTATTCGTGCTATGCTGCCGTCAGATTATGACAATGTGTATGCCTTATGGAAAAAAATAGAGGGCTTCGGAATCAGGAGCATTGACGACTCACGAGAGGGCGTTACGAAGTTTATTAAACGTAACCCTACCACAAGCGTTGTAGCTATTGTGGATGATGAGGTTGTGGGATCTCTTCTTTGCGGACATGATGGAAGAACAGGTTATCTGTATCATGTATGTGTTCGTAAAGATATGCGACGCCACGGAATCGGCAAGGATATGGTGGTAAGAGCCATGAATATGCTGAAGGATGAGGGCATAAACAAGGTGGCACTTCTTGCATTCAGAACCAATGAGGGCGGAAACGCTTTCTGGAAGCAGGTGGGCTGGAAGGAACGCGAGGATATAAATTATTACGATTTTGTTCTTAATGAAGCAAATATTACCGCATTTAACAATGTGGACTAAGGAGCGAGTATGATTACTAAAATCAGTGGCGGTGTAACCGCAGCAAAAGGATTTTTTGCAGCATGTACAGCTGCGGGAATCAAGTACAAGGGCAGAACAGACATGGCTATGGTATACTCCGAGGCACCCTGTGTGACTGCAGGAACGTATACTAAGAATGTTGTTAAAGCGGCTCCGGTATTATGGGACAGAGAACTTACAGACGGCGACAAGCTTGTTCAGGCTGTTGTCATCAATGCCGGTATTGCAAATGCATGTACAGGCGAGGAAGGCTTTGGCTATTGCAGACAGACCAGTGATGCTGCAAAGAAGGCACTTAAGCTTAATGGTACAGAAGTTCTCGTGGCTTCCACAGGCGTAATCGGAAAGCAGCTTCCCATCGACAGAATCGTTGCAGGAACAGAGGCACTTGCAGGTAAACTTGATTCATCAATTGAAGCAGGAACAGCAGCGTCCAAGGCTATTATGACAACCGATACACAGAATAAAGAGATTGCATTCACTTTTGAAGTAGGTGGAAAAACATGTACTCTCGGCGGCATGTGCAAGGGCTCGGGAATGATTCATCCCAATATGTGCACAATGCTGGGATTCCTTACAACGGACTGCCTCATCGATAAAAAGCTTATGCTTAAGGCTCTCAGAGAAGACATTGAGGATACATTCAACATGGTTTCAGTTGACGGAGACACATCCACAAATGATTCCGTAATGCTTCTTTCCAATGGTCTTGCGGGAAATCCTGTTATCAATGATGAGAACAGCGAAGAGTACAAAACCTTTAAGGAAGCTCTTCGCGGTGTAACACTTTATATGGCCAAGAATATTGCTGCTGACGGAGAAGGTGCAACAAAGCTCTTTGAAGTAAAAGTAGTAAATGCTGCAGACGTTAAGAAAGCCAAAATACTTGCACTTTCAGTTATCAAATCCAGCCTTACAAAGGCAGCGGTTTACGGTAATGATGCTAACGTAGGAAGAATCATGTGTGCTCTCGGATATTCAGGAGTTGACTTTGACCCCTATAACGTTGATATAACAATTTCTTCCGAAAATGGAAAGAGTCAGCTTGTATCAAATGGCGTTCCCACTGATTTTGATGAGGAACTGGCAACTAAGATCCTTTCCGGCAAGGAAGTTACGGCTTTGTGCGACATGAAGGAAGGCTCTGCAGAGGCAACAGCATGGGGCTGCGACCTTACTTATGATTACGTAAAAATCAATGCAGATTACAGGAGCTAAATATGGAATATACATACTATTCAGGAAGCAGTCAGGCAGAGGTACTTATAGAGGCACTTCCCTATATTCAGAAATTTAATGACAAAATCGTTGTAGTTAAATATGGCGGATCTGCAATGGTGGATCCTGAAATTCAGAAAAATGTTATTAAGGATGTTGCACTCCTTAAGCTCGTTGGAATGAAGCCGGTCATCGTTCATGGCGGTGGTAAGGAAATTTCCAAGTGGGTCGGACTTCTTGGCAAGGAACCCGTGTTTGTTGCAGGAAAAAGAGTGACAGACGCAGAAACAATGGAAGTTGCGGAAATGGTTCTCAATAAGGTTAACAAAAACCTTGTTCAGATGATGGAGCAGATCGGAATCAAATCCGTAGGAATATGCGGTAAAGATGGCTGCACACTTCATGTTCAGAGAGCGACTGTTGATGGACAGGATATTGGCTTCGTGGGCGATGTGGATCAGGTAAATACAGAACTCCTCACATCACTTATTGAGCAGAATTTTGTGCCCGTAATTGCACCTATAGGCATGGACGACAGCTTCCAGGCTTATAATATAAATGCTGACGATGCGGCATGTGCCATCGCAAAGGCACTTGGAGCAGAGAAGCTTACGTTCCTTACAGACATTGAGGGCGTATGCATGGATCCTAAGGACAAATCCACCCTTATTTCACGCCTTTCCACAAAGGAAGCTGAAGAGCTTGTGGCAAAGGGCAATATCGGCGGAGGAATGCTTCCCAAAATACATAACTGCATTGATGCGATTAACGAAGGTGTTGGAAGCGTTCATATTCTCGATGGAAGAATGGCACATTGTCTTCTTCTTGAATTCTTTACAGATAAGGGTATCGGAACTGCACTTTACAAATAATTGAGGGCTATTATGAAGACTGAAGAGATTATTTCCCGTGCTGAGCAGGTGCTTATGCACACCTATGGCCGCTATAAGCTTGTGCTTGATCATGGCGAAGGAATGTATGTATATGATAATGATGGCAAGAAGTATCTTGATTTTGCCGCAGGAATAGGCGTGTTTGCCTTGGGCTACGGAAATAAAGAACTGAATGATGCCATTACTGCCCAGCTTAATAAGCTTACACATACTTCAAATTACTACTACTGCGAAACTTCCATGCTTGCTGCCGAGAAGTTTACAAAGGCTTCCGGAATGGACCGTGTTTTCTTTACAAACAGCGGTACAGAGGCAATTGAGGGTGCTCTTAAGCTGGCAAGAAAGTATTATTACAACAAAAAGGGCGTGGCAGACAGTGAGATTATTGCCATGAATCACTCCTTCCACGGACGTTCCATGGGTGCTGTTACTGTTACAGGTACAGAATCCTACAGAATTCCCTTTGAGCCCCTTATTGGTAATGTTAAATTTGCTGAATATAATGATCTTGAGGGCGTTAAAGCTCTTGTAACAGAAAAGACAGCTGCAATTATCATGGAGACTGTTCAGGGAGAGGGCGGTATCCATCCTGCAAATGAAGCCTTTATTAAAGGAGTACGAGCACTTTGCGATGAGAAAGATATTCTTCTTATTCTTGACGAAGTTCAGTGCGGCATGGGAAGAAGCGGAGATATGTTCGCTTACCAGACTTACGGCGTAATGCCTGACATTGTTACTTCTGCAAAAGGACTTGGCAGCGGAGTTCCCGTAGGAGCATTCGCAGCAAGAGAAGAAGTGGCATCAGCACTTGTGCCCGGAGACCATGGCTCAACATATGGCGGAAATCCCCTTGTATGCGCTGCTGTAAGCAAAGTTTTTGATTTATTCGAGGAAAAGAAAATCCTTGATAACGTTAAAGAAGTAGGCGCTTACCTTTACAAGAAACTGGACGAGTTTGCCGAAGCTCATAAGGACATCGTTGTGGAACACCGTGGTGTTATGATGATGCAGGGACTGGAGTTTACTTTTGACGTTCACGGAATAGCGGCAAAGGTTTTGGAACAGGGACTTATCACCATTGCAGCAGGCAAGTATGTAATTCGTTTCTTACCACCTCTCATTGCAGAGAAAAAGCATGTGGATGAAATGATTGAAAAGCTAGAAAAAGCTGTTGCGGCTGAGATGGCAGAGAAAGGAATGTAATGAGACTTGTTATTCAGCGCGTTCTGCACGCCTCGGTAAAGGTTGATGACAGAATTACAGGACAGATCGGTCACGGTCTCCTTGTGTTTATGGGCGTAGGCCACGAAGATACAAAAGAGACTGTGGACAAATACATAAAAAAGCTTCTGGCACTTCGTATTTTTGATGACGAGAACGGAAAAACAAACCTTTCTATCAGAGATGTAAACGGAGAGTTACTTATAGTATCTCAGTTTACTCTTTATGCAGATTGTTCTCACGGAAATCGTCCTTCATTTGTAAATGCCGGAGCACCTGATATGGCTAATGAATTATATGAGTATATGCTGGCAGAATGTGCAAAACAGATCCCTGTTGTACAGCACGGCGAATTCGGTGCCGAAATGAAAGTGGACTTATTGAATGATGGACCTTTTACCATTGTTCTTGAGCTGGACAAGTAAGGAAGCTGGTGGGAGATGGCAACACAAGTATCCCATGTGCTGCTTTGGGGAGCGAGATACTTATAATTCGCATAACTGAGTATCTGCTTTTTCTTTTTTATTTACAGATACTTGACTACCTCAAAACAGACATTTATTTGCACAAATTTGTATCTGGCGTTTTGTTTAGGAATTAAGGATACTGGATTAATGAAACAGATACACTTGAATTAACACTATCTGGAAGAAAAAAGAAAAAATATATAAATTTATGTTGACAACCATTCTTTTGCGAGGTATAATACCACTTGCGTTTGGAAATTCCCGAACAAATCGGGGTGTGGCTCAGTTTGGCTAGAGCGCCATCTTAGGGAGGTGGAAGTCGCAAGTTCGAATCTTGTCACTCCGATTAAAAAGAACTCACAGCATTGTGCTGTGAGATTTTTTTTTACCCCAAATTGACAAATTCAGACAAAGCTTTTACAATGACTTTATTGAGAACATTGGTTTATCAAGGAGGGGGACATGACGGAAAAACCACAAGTAAAAACTACTGTTGGCGGTGTGTATTGGGAAAATGTTTATGAGGACTTTAGTGTAAAGGTTTATACGCCGGATTATACTGTTCCTGCGGACATTATCAACTATAGCTTTGAAACACCGTATATTATTGTATTTGAAGAGAAGGCGGAGACTATTGAAGAAGCTGTTGCCTTCGCAAAGGCTGAAGGGCTGGATAAGGCTATGGTGCCTTATGGTGGTCCTGTAGTATTTGTATATCCCAATTGCAATGGGGGCTGGGAAGAGGCTCCTTCGTATATTTATTCTAAGGTTATTAATGAAAGCCGTACAGGACAGTATCATCAGCAGGGATATCTTACTCAGTATCAGTTCCGTACAAAGGATGTGGAAGGATACTATATAAGAGGAGCGGTTCATCGTCCTATGGTTTATGGTGTGGGAGCTGCTGCCGATTATATTGCAAAGAATTGTATTAAAAAGGCAGAGGGCAGATTCCTTTGGGGTCCCGGTGAAGTCACTCCGGTTGCCTGCACAATGAGAAATGCCAGTGTAATGCCTGAGGTTGAACGTGATGATATTATTATTGTTTCGTCAAGAAACAGTGCTGAATTCAATGCTGCTTTAGAGGGAAAGGTTAAGAATCTGATTATTGACGATGAAGGCACCTTCGGACAGGAGCTTTCTGAGCTTAAGTATTACAGAAGAATTCTCGGCGGTCTGGAAAAGCAGAAGAGTCTTTCGAAACTGGGAATGGTTGTTGAACCAGGATATGAAACAGTTACCACATCTCCCGATAATGGCGGTGATGATGCAGGGACAAAGGAGCATAAGATAGGTTACGTTGTTTACTGCAATAAGTCGGCGCTTGTGAGCGGAGAACGTATCCCCACCGTTATGGCTTTTCACGGCGGCGGAGATTCAGCCATGATTATCGGTAATTTCTCCTCGGGCTGGTCTCTGGTGGCAAACAAATACAATTTCCTGCTTATCTGCGTGGAAAATCATCTGAACAGTACAGCGACAGAAACCATTGAGCTTATTGAAAAGCTTAAGGAAAAGTATCCTATAGACCCTGACAGAATTTATGCTACCGGCTTCTCTATGGGTGGTATCAAGTCCTGGGATATGTATCAGGAGTATCCTAACTACTTTACGGCTGTGGCACCTATGTCGGCAACAACGGAGCCTGGCTTCAATGTTTCCTTTGGAAAGTCCATAAGATTGAATAATGACACCGTGCTTCCTGTATTCTATGTGGGTGGGGCAATGTCACCACTGCCGGAACTTTCAAAGCACGCAGAAAAATGTTTCCAGCGTCTTACATATGTCCTTGAGGTTAATAAGTGCACAAAGAAGGTTAATGTGGACTATAACGATCGCACAACATGGGAGGACGAGATCTGGGCATTAAAGGGCGATTCCACTGTAAAACTTAACAGCTTCCAGAAGGAAGGCAGAGTGATGACACTGGAACTTTTTGACAGTGAAGATGGTAAGTGCTACACTGTCTTCGGCAGTATAAATGATCAGCAGCATGAGCTTCATTATCACCAGTGCGAGTATGCGTACCGCTTTATGAGCCAGTTCAGACGACTTCAGAATGGCACGCTTGTAGGCGGTGAAAAGGACAAAATAATAGAAGAAGCTTTCTCTGCTGAAGTATAAAGGAGAAAAATATGCAGAATCCTATAGTTACATTTGAGATGGAGAACGGCGATGTTATCAAGGCTGAGCTCTATCCCGAGATTGCACCCAACTCAGTAAACAATTTTATTTCTCTTGTTAAAAAGGGCTTTTATGATGGACTTATTTTCCACCGTGTAATTCCCGGCTTTATGATTCAGGGCGGATGCCCCGACGGAACAGGTGCGGGGGGACCCGGATACTCCATTAAGGGCGAATTTAAGATAAATCGCTTCCAGAATGATCTTAAGCATACAAGAGGCGTCCTTTCAATGGCTCGTGCTCAGCATCCTGATTCAGCAGGCAGCCAGTTCTTTATAATGCATGCCAATGCACCTCACCTTGACGGAAGCTATGCGGCATTCGGTAAGGTTATTGATGAGGAAAGCCTTAAGGCTGTGGACAATATTGCTGCAGTTCCCACAGATTTCAGAGACCGTCCTACGGTTACTCAGACAATTAAGAAGGTTACAGTTGACACATTTGGAACAGAGTATCCTGAACCTGAAAAATTAAGGGAAAGATAATATCATGGAGCTACCATAAAGGTGGCTCCTTTTTACTTGCCTAAGGGTATATATTCTGCTAAAATAATAGGTTAGTAAAACAAGAAAAAGGTGGCACTTATGTATAATGGAATGGCAAAAGTAAATTCTGTAGCTGTGCTTCAGCCGGGTATAATTGATATGGAGATTGCAGCTCCCGAAGCGGCTATGGTGGCACAGGCAGGACAGTTTGTAAATGTCTATCTTAATGATAAATCGAGACTCCTTCCGAGACCTATCAGTATTTGCAGAATCAATCGTAAAAATGGTACGTTAAGGCTTGTTTTCAGAATTGCCGGCGAAGGTACGAGACAGATGGCTGCCTTTAAACCGGGAGATGAAATCAAAATAATGGGGCCTCTCGGAAATGGTTTCATAGATACATATATAAAGAACGCGGTACT
>JAKSRZ010000139.1 GCA_024403375.1 Lachnospiraceae bacterium | reverse complement strand
GGTTTTAGCCACTTTCGTGGTTAAGCCGTGAATAATTCAGGATTAATATTTTATATTGCTATTATGAAAGAAAAAAACAAATATTTGAAGAAATATAGAGTGTTAATACTGGTAATTTTATTATTTATGTTTTGCGGAGAGGTGGCGCGATCAAAGTATAAGCTGGAAGTGTCAAGATATGAAATTGTATTAGATGGACATGATGTCATAGAAGGAATAAGAATTCTACAGCTGACGGATATCCATGAAACAGTCTTTGGGAATAATAATCAGAATTTAATTAATGAGATTAATAGTAAGCGCATAGTGTAGGTGCGTTTCGATTGCACCACTTTTATCCCGATGCCCTAAGGAATCGGGATGCAAGTACTTTACTCTATTTTAAGTTTACATGATGCCTGCGTTTCCTTGCTCCAAGGAGCAAGTGCCTCGAGTTGCTCATCTGTCATGTTTTTATTAGGCCGATGTTCCAGCAGGTACTCAAGATAAGCTTTTGGATCAATACCGTTCGCTTTAGCTGTCTCGACCATTGAGAATACCTGCATACTGGCATTGGCGCCATCCTGCGTTTTGCTGAACAGCCATGCTTTTCGGCCAACAACTACCGGTTCCTTTGAGATGAGGCCGACGGATCATCTTCTGTATCTGATCCGCCATTCCTATAAGCATTTTCTCCACAATGGTTTCAGAATCCAATCATCCATAATGATAACTGCTAGTTTGCAAGTATTTCACTACATTTGCTTTGCTAGATATGTGTTGATGCAAGCGTTTTACTTTATTATGTAAGGTTTTTATTATGATAACACGCAACCAGCGAATTTCCGCTGACAAACAATAACTGGAAGTCAAAATCTATGTACCCAAACCTGCAACTAATTAAACTCGTATAATAGCATAATTTTATTCTTTGTAACCCCATTACCGCTTCTTACGGTAAAACAGTTTTTCCCTGCATTTCTTTTATACAATGTGTAAAAGAGGTGCATGCGATGGGCAAAACTGGTTACTCCGTGATAAAAACAAAAGAAGAACGAAATTATAGAGATTACGTATATTGGACTTTTAACGAAAAACTGGTTAGTTCCCGTATGAAAGAGGTATTTCATCTGATAAAGGAAGAAGATTCCTCTTTTACTCAGACGGAACTTGCCCGGTTACTCCATGTCAGGCAGCAGAGAATCAGTGATTATCTCGATGGCAGGACTCTGGCACCTTACGCTGTTTTAATAAATTTTGCGGATTGGTCCGGAGAGGATATTTATTATCTTCTGGGCAAGACTGACATTTCACGGGTCAGAGAACGGCGACATAGAGAACTGGTAGAATTGGAAAAAGAACACAAAAGAATAAACGAAAAGAAGTAATCAGCGGAAGTGAAAATCTGACACTTTCGCTGATTTTAATAGTTTATGGGGAGGATTTTAGTAATGAGTACAGAAAATTCAAAGGCTGGTACAACCTACAACGTAAAAACACTACGAATCAAACCACTTCGTCAAAAATACTGCTACACCCAAAAGCAGCTGGCTGATCTTGTGGGAATTCCGGTTGCACTGATTCGAGAATATGAGGAGGGGAGAGCATTTCCCCCGAATGATGTTCTTTATAAGATGTGTGAGATTTTTTCTGTCTCCTACGCTCAGCTTATCGGTGCTGAAGCTACAGGATACCCGAGCGTGGACAGACCGTGGAAGAAATATTATGATGAGGCGGCATTTTCCGCGGTGATGCCGAGTTGTTCGATTTATGAGATGGTGTATGCGAATAACAAGGATCGTTTGAAAGAGGTTGCTATTGAATATTTTAAGACCAGGGTTACTTATGGTCAGCTCTTCACCAATATTCAGAAGACCAGGGATGCGTTTATCCGGCTTGGTGTGAAGAGAGATGATGTGGTGACTCTGCTGCTGCCGAATATTCCGGAGAGTGTGTACTGCGTTTATGCTCTTAGCCGGATCGGGGCGATTGCAAATAGGGTGGACCTGCGACTGGCGGGGCAGAAGCGGGCGAATTATATTAACAGCGTGCATTCAGATGTGGTTGTATGCAGCGATGTGTTTGCTCACAATATTGCTGAGATTCAGGATCTGGTTCCGGTGAAGCATTTTATTGTGCTGACTCCGTTTGATTCTATGGCTGCGCCTGTGCGGACGGTTCTGAAGCTCAAGAACAAGCGGCCGGCTGTGAAGGAGATTCGAAACCGACTCAGCTGGGCAGATTTTATCAGAAATGGCAAGGGAGTGGTTGCTGAGGATTACCCTGCAGATTCTGATGATGTAATCTGTATCTTCCATACAAGCGGTACTACGGCAATGCCGAAGTCTGTCATGATGACAAATGGCAACATGAACGCTCTTGGTTTCTGCTATCAGTACGTTCCTTTTGATATTCAGGACGGGGACCGTTTCCTGAGCAATGTTCCGCCTTTCCTGGTTTACAATACTATTTTTACGGTTCATATGCCGCTGGTGCGCAGGATGACGGTTGTTATGCTGCCGATTGCGCCGATGTCGGAGTTCGCGGATATCGTTATGAAGTATAAGCCGAACCATGTGGGCGGCAGTGCGGCTGGATGGAGGGAATTTCCGAAGAATCCGGCGACTGAGACTGCGGATCTTTCTTTCCTTAAAGCATGCTGTTCAGGTAATGATTCTCTGGCTCTGGAGACGAAGATGCAGGTGAACGAGATTCTGAACAAAGGCGGATGCCCGTATGGCGTTATGGAGGGCTATGGTATGACGGAGGCCGGTTCGGCTGTTGCGTCCTGCTGGCCGGCTATGGAAGTGAAGAATTCGATTGGTGTTCCGCTGTGGATCAATATTATCTCTATATTTGATCCGGATGACTGTGACAGGGAGCTGACTTACAATGAGGTGGGAGAAATCTGTGTTTACGGTCCGTCTGTTATGGCCGGATATTACGATGATGAGAAAGCGACTAAAGATGTGCTTCGCCTGCACTCTGATGGCAGGGTCTGGCTGCACAGCAAGGATCTGGGACACATGGATGAGAATGGTGCTTTATACTTTGATGGCCGTCTGAAGAGAACGATTGTTACCCATGTCGGAAGTAAGATTGCGCCGTTGGAGTATGAGAGGCTGTTGATGAAGCATGACAATGTGGAATCCTGCTGCGTGGTTGGGCGAAAGGACCCAGATCACAGTGGCGGACAGGTTCCGGTGGCATTCCTGGTTCTGAAGGATAAGGGAATTGATGGTACGTAAGCGCATAGTGTAGGTGCGTTTCGATTGCACCACTTTTATCCCGATGCCCTA
>JAKSRZ010000138.1 GCA_024403375.1 Lachnospiraceae bacterium | reverse complement strand
ATTTGTTCCCGTTTTTCAAGAATCATTTCCCACTTCCCACTTTATGACACAAGGGGTTGTTGCAACTGTGTCATTTTCGTACCCATATCGGTACATTTTTGACACACTTGCAACAACCTCTTGTATCATCTTCTGCTTACAAACACTTCATAAACTCTTCTCTGCACTCTGCAAATCGCTCATCCACAAATCCAAAGTCTTTCTCCTTGTAATTCCACAGTGCACGACCGATATTGTATTTGTGGAATACGGAATGGATGTCCTTAAGCCAGCGGATCTTGTCCCCGTTGTCTGCAAGATCGATCACACCATACTCGCCGCAATAGAGAGGCGCATTATCTTCCTCCGCCTTTTTAAGCGCTGCCGCAAATATTTTTTCAAAGAAATCAGGTCCCAGTTCTGTGACACTCTCCTCGAAGAGGCCCTCTCTTCTATTAGGCAGGACGCGTAAAGAAGCTTCCCTCATCTCTTCCAGCGAGGTCGGATAACCGATGCGGAAGTCCGGAATCATGTCCTCAACCCAGTAAGCGCCCTGATGGGTGAAAATCAGCGGCTCATAGCAGTGGAAGTTGAATACAATTTTGTCGTCAGCTGGTTTTTCAAGTAACGGGATGTCGGTAACATGGCTATAATGGGTGCTTCCGAATACAAGATAGTGATCCGGACAGATTGCGCGGATAGTTTTCCAGTAGTTTCGCAACACAACATTCCATGCTTCCGCAACGCTGCCGAGAACCACCTCATTCAGCGGCTCGAACGCTACATGAACCGGATCCTGTTTAAATGTTTCTGCTATCTGAGTCCACAGACGAAGGAAACGAGCCTGCAAATCCTCATCAAAGAAGAATCTTTCTCGGTCCATATCTTTTTTCAGTGGATCGAAAGAATAGCCATAGCACTCGTGCAGGTCTACCAGCATATTCAGATTGTGTTTGCGGCACCAGCTATAACATTTTTCCAGATACCCATAACCACTGTCCAGTCGTTTGCCCTCTTCGTCCTCAAGCACATTATAATCTACAGGCACACGTACGTGGTCAAAGCCCAGCGCAGTGATGTCCGCAATATCTGCCTCTGTAATAAAAGTGCGAAAATGCTCATGATCGTACTTATCAAACTGTGAGATCCATCCTCCTAAATTAACACCCTTCTGAAATCCTTCAAATACTCGCATATATTATGATCCTTTCTTGCCACCATGGGGACGTTTCTTTTGTCTACAGAAGTGCCCTTTGTCCACAGAAGCGCCCTTTGTCCACAGCACAGCTCTCTGCCTTAGTTAAGTTTATTTTAACATATCCCGTGTCTCTCTGACTATACGATGACACAGTTGCAACAACCTCGTCAAGCATCTTCTCGTAAGCTGCCAGTTCTTTGATAAAATAAAGGATAAGGTTACAATCCTTCTCTTCTGCATATCTGAATGTGTTCATTTTTACTCGTCAAATGTACTTATATAAGTCTTCTGAATCGCTATTTTTTCTTTTGTTCCATTCTTATAATTGATCGTCACGTAGGTTAATTTCATTTTATAAAAATCTTCATTATAAATCATCACACCGTTCCAATAGACCAAAAATTTCTTTTTGAACGGGGAAAATGGTCCCGCAAAGTGAAGTTTTTTCGATCGTTTTCCTGTTCTTTCACAGTAGACCGGATTCCCCTTTTTGTCATAATAGTAGCTTGTGAAATCTAAAGACTGAATGGTTTTATTCCTGTTATTTGAAACGGTAAACCATGGATCACATGCGCCAATACCTCTCTGTACGCCGCCTTCATGAATGGTGATTGCCGGAACTTTTGTGACCGTAACACTGCAGGTAAGCTTTATTCCATTTGCAAGGGCTGTAATCGTAGCAGTTCCGCCTAATCTCGGTGTCACCTTACCTGTTGAAGAAACCCTGGCCACAGACGTATTTGATGAAGTCCATTTTACCTGGCCAATGACTCCGATCACGGAAAGTGTTTTCGGGCTTCCATTCCCTCTTAAACTTAAGCTTGTTTCGCTGAGCCTTGGATTTTTTACGGTCACTTCACATTGGTAAGTTTTTCCACCCGCTTTTGCGGTGATGGTTGCAACCCCTTTCTTCAAAGCGGTGACTTTTCCTGACGTTGAAACCTTGGCCACGGATGTATCAGAACATTTCCATACCACCGTTTCCTTACCAAAATAATGGAGATATTCGCTATCTTTTCGATACAAACTAAGCTTAGTCTTGTTGATGCCAGTGGTGTTAATATAGGCCTTTACCTTTTTCTCGACCTTGTTTTTCGCGTCCGTAACAGTAATCGTTGCGATTCCATTTTTAATCGCTTTCACCCGACCATTCGCATCAACCGTTGCCACAGAAGTATTGCTGCTTTTATAGTTTACCGCCATCATCGAATCCGCCGGCGTAAGCGTCGGCTTTATCGTTTTCGTCTGTCTCGGATTGAGGAAAATGTTCCGCGGCACGGAAATATCTGTGATTGGTTTTACTACCTTAACACTGGTAGTTGCTTTTCGTCCAAGGCTGGCTGTTAAGGTGATAGTAATCGTTCCCTGACCCGTTCCCTTCACATAATATTTATCGATATAAAAATTGTAGTCATCATCCCACTCTCGTTCCTTGATGATCGTCGCAAGGCTGTTGTCTGACGACGTGATCTCTATCGATCCATCAAACTGCGAATCTTCAAAACCCAGAAACTTCTTCTCTCCAATGACTGCATTGTACAAAGAATATTTGAATTTCGGCTTTGTTCCGGCAATAGATACGATACAGCTGGCAGTCTCACCCTCTGTATTCACCGCAGTAATGGCTGCCTTTCCCAGGCCCATCGCCCTGATCGTCACGCTATTCTTATTCACCTTAGAAATCATCACGACAGAATTATCCGAACTCTCACAAGACTGAATCGCTCCATCCCCACAATCAAGATTCAGGATGGCGTCATAACTCCCATTAGCTTCATTATATTGAATCGCTCCCCTCGAAACGTCACAGCTCACATTTTCCTCAGGATCTTTTTCATAGAAAACAACTTCATAATAATCCGTCTTGTAATCAAAATACGGGTTCTTACCATCGATGATTTCAAAGACATACTTATCATGTTCGAATGAAAATGTGGTGGCTTCAACATCTTCAGCAACAACACCCATTTCAGCAACATCTATCTCGAAATTATCTCCGACTCTCTCTGTCGTTATTTCCGCAACTCCCGCTGCTTCCATACCAAAATCCTGTGCATATACACTGCCAGAAAAAACAGTGGTTAATACGAGAACCATTGCCAATGATTTTTTAAAGTTTCTCATGCCTTCCTCCTTTGCCACAGGGACGGTTCTTTTGTCTTC
>JAKSRZ010000137.1 GCA_024403375.1 Lachnospiraceae bacterium | reverse complement strand
ATGCATATTCCGCGAAATCGGCATAGCCGTCCCGATTGGACGGCATGCCATTCCGCTTAAAACGGCATGAGCCGCAGGTTAATAAAGTTACATTGTTTTTCTCATGTCTCGGCCATTGCACTCAAGGCGATAAGCCTTGGAGGTCATTCTGCTCAGACATGCATCTGCATAAGTATTATCAATAAATAAGTCCCACCATTTGATAACCGGAAGCTGGGAAACAATCATGGTAGCTTTACGGCAATCTCTTGTTTCGATTATTTCAAAGAGATCCCTGCATTTGTCCATGTCAAGTTCCATGAGTCCGAAGTCATCAATGACCAGGAGGTCGTATTCGGCCATTGTGTTGATATAATCGTATGCAGAATTGTTCAGACGTGCCTTCTCACTTTCATTCATGAGAGAGCTCGCTCTGATATATTTTACTGAACGATGCTGCTGAAGTGCTGCGATACATAATGCGTTTGCTATGTGTGTTTTGCCAGCACCGGCACTACCAGTTATCAGAAGGTTTTTAGGTTCATCAATCCAAGTGCACTTTTGAAGAAGTTCTATAGTTTTTGTATCCAGCATCCTGTCGGATTCATATATCGCTTCATCAAAGTCAGCGTGCGGATACTTGAGAGTTGCTTTTTTCATCAGTTTATTGAACTTTGCCTGTTGGCGCTGTTCCCACTCATAATTGATGAGCTTTGTGATTCTGGTGTGAAAATCTTCCAGGTCTGAATTAGGATTAACAAGCTGTCTTTCAAGCTCTTCAGCCATGTGCGACAGTTTGAACTTAAACAGTCGGTCAAGGAGAAGATTTTCTTCCGTTGTGAGTTTATCGTTGTATTTGTAGTTTTTGAGTTTATAAGCCATTATTATGCACCTTTAGCTGTAGAAGCCCTTTCCTCTGATATTTTCGTGTGCAGGAAGAGTATCCACGTTAGATCCGCTTCCTGACTGGATCCGCGACAGTATCTGTTTGAAAGTCTTGTATCTTGCAGATTTCATTTCCAGACACTGCCTCGCTGCTTCTTCGACAATACCATGAGGCACATCTTTCACAGAATGCAGAATACCCGCACATGAATTGTAAGATTGTTCTTCATGCTTTGAAGCTTTGAGTATTCGGTTAATCAGTTCTGACATGTTTGGGCCAAACACAGATGCCCACCTGCGATAGTAGGCGCCATCCTTTTCATTGACCTCTTTGTAATAAAGGTGCTCCGGTCTCATATGGCTGTCTTCCGTGATATATAACGGAAAGCTAGTATATGACCGTTTATGTTTACATATAAGCCTGTTGTACTGATCACATATGCGGATTTCTGAAGGCGTTGCCTTTAGAATTGCGGGCTTGCCACAATACGAGTACAATACTGAGTAGTAGTGGCCATCATATTCTATGTGATAGTTATCAGGAACCTGTAGTACGGGTTTATAATCACATACCGTGAAGTATCCGCCTGGCAGTGGTCTCAGACACGGTTTGTCGTACTTTTCAAAGGTATCATTTCTTGAATACGATTTATTCTGAAGCTGACGTGAGTTGAGGGCCGCTACAATCTTTATGATCTCGGCATTTAATTCGTCAATCGAAGTGAATATCTTCTCCTTCAGCTTTTCAACAAGATGTGTTTCAAGAAATCTGACATGACCTTCTACCGTAGCCTTACCTTTGGGTTTCCTTGGTGGCGGCGGGAGTACGATCGTATTATAGAAATCTTCCAGGTCGGAATAAGCGGACTGCAGTATCAATTCGTCGCGTGAATGCTTTTTCACAGCTGTTTTCAGGTTATCTGGGACAAGATATTTTGTGATACCGCCGTAAGACTGTATCGCGTGCACCGTTCCTGCAATAAAACTTTGAAGCTTTTCATTCAGAAATGCTTCGGCATAGATTTTGCTGCTTACCCCAAGTGTTGTTGCAAAGATGTGTACATTGATTATCTCACCCGTTTCGGTGTTAACGATAAGTCCTGGCTGGTCACCAACCCAGTCGATATACATCTTTTCCCCAGGAACACGTTCAACAGCCATTTTGACTTCACGTTTGCCATAAGTCTCAGCTACGAATTTATTGTAGTACTCATAAAACTGGGACTGTTCGTATCCATCAGGATTCTGCTGTTTGTAATCAATCCAACAATAGGCAATGTTTACTTTGCTGTCTTTAGCATGGATACGTTCATAATAGTACTGGAAGTCCGGCATTGGGACATCCTTACGCCTGATATTTGCAGGCGGGTAAATAAGTTGCTCGACTTCACATGGAGTCATTTCTTTCAGCTGTTCAAGTGAGTATCCCGAATCATTGAAGCGATTTAGGATAAGCTGAGCTGCATATGATCCTATGTGATATCGTGCTTGAATGACGCTGTAAGAGCAGCCATTCTGGCGCATGGTAATGACGCCGATTATAGTGTTGTAGTTTTGCATGATTACATGCCTCCTTTCATAGTACTAACTACAAAAGGAACTATAACACGGTTTTATTAGTAACATGCCGATGCAAGCGGAAGCGTATGCTGTTTGTATCGGAAGTATTATGCCGTCCTAAGCGGAAATCGCATGCCGTTCAGGCGGAATTTGCATATGTCAACATCAAGGCTTTGGAAAAGGATCTGTTAAGATGTCAAAAGGGCAAAGTGTTCATAGTTGGCAAGGCAAAAGTAGCAGCAGGAACCTCGAGTTTTTGGCGACGAAACATAAAGGCCAGCGCCATCACAGCTGTCATAGCGGTGTGTCTAACCATCTTCAGCGGAAGTTCAATTTCAAGGTTCCAGAAGGGAAACGTGGAAAAGACATCTATGAAAATGGATGAAGATTTGACAGAAAACATTGGAACAGCGTCGGACGAAGAGTTGTCAGGAAAAGGTGGCATTGAAGCAGGAGAAATAAGAGCTTCTGGAGCTTTAAATCAAAATGAAAATAAAGATTTAAGTGACAGTTCCGACTCTCTTAGAACACAAAAGGGTACTGCTCAGACATCAAAAATTGAGAAGGTTGTTCTTAAAGATAACGCAGAAATAGATAAGCAAGATGAAGAAGCGGAGAAAAAGCAGACTGAAGATACAAATAGTCAAGATGATTCTCAGGCAATAGAAGAAAATGTAAACATTAATTATATGATACCTGAGCCGACTAAAGATCCTAATTTATCCGACTTCGGCGGGACCATCAGTTACGATCCTGTAAACATTGATGTTGATGGAAGATGGATATACGACAGTTATGGATATCTAAATCCAAATCACGTCCACAAATATACCTTAAATATAGGCTATTCGTATGAGTATATAGATCCAGTATATGAATACTGGTCTGATGATTCAGGAATTATTTTTAACACACGATTTTGCAAATGTATATGAATACCTTGTG
>JAKSRZ010000136.1 GCA_024403375.1 Lachnospiraceae bacterium | reverse complement strand
GCAGTGACGTGTTCAGATACAAAATTCAATTACTATTACTATGATGAATTTGTCTGCAATGACGATTCAGAACTGTACAAGGCAATTGATAAGCAGAGAGGACGGGATTATATGGTTTTCCTGTGCCCTACATCAGAATATTCTTTGGACAGGATAACTGACACGATTGTAAACGTTTTGGAACATGATATAACCTATTCTTACCGTTCGGATTTTATGGATGGTTATATGATGGTATATGTGATGTATTATTGGTAAATCGTTTTACTGCACACTAAATGGTTAAAATAATGAAGGGGCTGTATGCATGGCATACAGCCCCTTATTTTGGTAAATACGCAACGTGTTATTGAGAAACCGGAAGATTATGTGTATAATAAATTTGAATGTTTTCAAATAAACAATAATAAAGAAAGAGGGGTAAATATGTACTCGGAATATTTAAAATCAAGACATGACCTGTGCAAAGAACTTGTAAACAGACTGTCTCCCGATTACGGATTTGTTTCTGTACTTGGCAAACAGATTTCAGGTATCAGCGTCAGAGTCACAACAACTACTACATCCGTTACTGACTCAATCGAGCAGGAGTGCGGTTTCGTAGTAAAACTTTTTAACGGACGCACCTATTCAGAGTATTCTTTCACAGATATTACTGCGGAGAATATTGATGAGCTGGAAAAGAAGATCAGAACAGAGATTAAGATCAGTGACAAGCTTTTGGACAATCATGTAGATATAAAACTTATGCAGGATGAGCCTCTTGTAAAGGATTATGTACGTCCCGAAGAAGGAAAACGCTTTACGGTTCCTGAAGTAGTTGAAAAGCTTACAGCGTACAAGAACGCAATTCATGCTGCATCAGAAAAGGTTGTTCAGGCAATGAGCATGTTCTCCTTCTATGAAGTATCTGCTATGTTTGTATCTCCCAAAAGAGACCTTACACAGAACTATTCTTGGAGCACTGTGGCATCTGTTGCAGTTGCAAGAGAGGGTGCAAATGTTCGTGACGGAAGAGTGTTATCTGCCTTCAACAGCCAGGAACAGTGCTTTGAGGACATGGATAAGAAGGTTACAAAGTGTGCAGACCTTGCGGTTGAACTTCTCTCAGCAGAAAACATTGAGCCCGGCGTTTATGACATCATTACAGCTCCCTCAATTACTGGACTTATCGCTCATGAAGCATTCGGTCACGGCGTTGAAATGGATATGTTTGTAAAGCACAGAGCAATGGCTCGCAAGTATGTCGGCAAGGAAGTTGCTTCTGAACTTGTGGATATGCACGACGGTGCAGCAGCAACCAAGTCCTGTGTAGGATATTTCTTTGATGATGACGGAATTCCCGCACATGACACACTTATCATCAAGAAAGGTATTCTTCAGACCGGTATTTCAGATGCTATCAGTGCTATGCAGCTCGGTACGGAGCCTACAGGAAACGGAAGACGTGAATCCACAAAGCGTAAGGCTTACACACGTATGACCAACACTTTCTTCTCTGCAGGTACAGATAAGGTTGAAGACATGATTAAGTCTGTTGAGCACGGCTATATGCTTTTCGAAACAGACAACGGCATGGAAGACCCTAAGAACTGGAATATTCAGTGCGTTGCTTCCTATGGACGCGAGATCAAGGATGGTAAGTTTACCGGAAAGATAGTTGCACCTGTTGTTATGTCCGGCTACGTGCCTGACCTCCTTAAATCCATCAGCATGGTAAGTGATGAATGGGAAGTTACTGGTTCAGGTCATTGTGGCAAGGGATACAAGGAGTGGGTTCCTGTCAGCGATGGCGGCCCTTATTTGAAAGCGAGATGTAAACTGGGATGATGAATAGATTTATTGATTTACTTAAAAAGAATAAAGAAGTATCAGCTTGGAATCTTCAGCAGGTTAAGACAAAGTCATGCGAGCTTTTCTATGTACTTGATAAACTGGAGATGAACAGAGCAACAGACACAGTCGGATACAGCTGTACAATTTATGTTGATAAAGACGAAAAACGTGGCTCAGCATCCTTCAAGCTTTTTGACTATATGACTGACGCCGAAATCGAAGAAAAGATTGCAGAAAACGTATTTTCCGCAGGCTTCGCCATGAATGCATTTTATGAGAATCCTTCACCTGAAGATGCTGAACTCAGCGAAAGTGCATCAAATCTTAAGGACAGACCCTTTACAGAAATTATTGAGGAAGTAGTTGACGCATGCTTTAAGGCAAATTCCTACAAGGAAGGCTATCTTGCAGCAACAGAGTTCTTCCTTTACGAGACAGAAAAGAGAATCGTAACATCAAAGGGAATCGACCTTAAATCAAAGAGCTACAAGGGACAGATTGAAATTATTCCTTCATGGGAAAAGGATGGCGAAGAAGTAGAAGTATATGACATGATTACTTACGAGTCACTTAACCCTGACGAAATCACAACAAAGGTTGATGAAGAACTTCTTCTTGCAAAAGCCAGATTTGAAGCGAAGCCCCTTGAAAACAAAGAAGGACTCAGAGTTATCATTCAGGATGACGAAGTGGGTCAGATTCTCTGGAGCTATGCAAGAGAACTTGGCTATGCAAGCAAGTACATGAAGACAAATAAGTTTGAGGTTGGTCAGAATATTCAGGGCGACAACGTAACAGGCGATCTCCTGAACCTCACACTTGTTCCCTACTACAAGAACGCATCCGGCTCCCAGGCATTTGATGGTGACGGTGTTGTACTTAAAGAGCAGGAAATCGTTAAAGACGGTGTGGCAACAGCACTTCACGGAACATACCGTTTCGGCTATTACCT
The DNA here is from genome assembly GCA_024403375.1 of Lachnospiraceae bacterium. Lineage (GTDB taxonomy): Bacteria > Bacillota > Clostridia > Lachnospirales > Lachnospiraceae > RGIG3528. The sequence goes on along the minus strand of JAKSRZ010000136.1, from coordinate 604 downwards.
TGGCGAAAAGAAGCCTACAGGTAACATTCCCGTACTTGTGGCTAAGGAAGGCACAAAGAGCTTCAAAGAACTCGGTGAGAAACCTTACCTTCGTTGCGTAAAGTTCTCCGGAATGCAGGTGGATCAGAGCAGCGGATACTTTGGCGGAGAGGTAAGACTTGGCTTCTACTTTGACGGCGAAAAAGAAGTGCCCGTAACCGGAATTGCCGTTTCAGGAAACCTTAAACAGAGTGCAACCAACCTCTTATTCAGCAAAGAAACATATACAGGAAACACTTACCACGGCCCCAAATTCCTGGCAGTGGATGATATGACAATTGCATAAAAACAAGTAGCCCAAATGCCAAGCGTGGTGTTTGGGCTTTTAGTTTTGCCCTCGAGCTAAAGCACGAAGGAGCCCAGAGACTTTGAGTGATTAAGAAACTGCGGCAGCGGCTTCTGCCTTTTTGAAGAGACACGCGCCCGAGGATGGTTGCGGTCGCACAGGGCTTCCGCGAGGTCAAGATACCGAAAAAATTGCCGACGACCTCGCCGCGAGGTCGTCGGCAATTTTTTCGGTATATAAATACCGCGTTGGCGTGGTATATAAAAATAGAGAAGCTCC
>JAKSRZ010000135.1 GCA_024403375.1 Lachnospiraceae bacterium | reverse complement strand
AAAGTATGTATCATGCAGCTTATGGAGGAGGCACTTAACATTCCCTGGCAAAAGAAAGGATTTGAAAAAGCGGCTGTTACTGAAATTATGAATCATATGCCAGGCTGGGAACATTTCAGCAATCCAAGACATTTTGGAATCAAATACGGCAGACAGAAGGGATATGCGAGAGTGACAACTGATTCTGACAACCATGCGCCTGAAAAAGATTTTGTGCAAATTGAAATGTTCGAGAATCCCTTTGAAACGCAGTAAATATGCCACTTTGACCGAAACAGTCACTATGAAAGTTAAATATGAAAAAGATTTTGTAAGGCCGGTTGTCATGATTAGTTGTCAGCCGGCTTTTGTATTTGAAAGGAAGAAGATTATGAATAATACCATTTTATTAAACGAGGTAGCTGTAAGACCAACCACAGCTCCAAACCTATTGCCGCTTACCTATGCAGTGGCGGGCTTAATAGCTAGGAACGATGCTAAAACAAGACTTGAGGAATCGGCAACCGGTGTGCCTATTTGGGAGAAGTACTCCCTTACGGTTACTGAGGCATCTGAGTATTACGGAATCGGGGAGAAGAGATTACGCAGCATTATCAATGAGAATGTGAACGCGGATTTCATTCTTGAGATTGGAACACACATCAGAATTAAGAGAAAACTTTTTGAGGATTTTCTGGATCAGGCAATGGCTGTCTGATCTTTTTTATTGCAAAGAAACTAAAAAATCTGTGGCAGATGAACAGGGAGATTGGTATACTGTTACATACCAAGCCTGTTCTCTTGGTCACGGAATTTGATGACAAGGAGAACAGAGAATATGAGTGAAAAAAGGAAAGATAACAAAGGCAGATTACTGCATCCGGGCGAGATTCAGATGCCCGACGGAAGGTACAGATATAAGTATACGGATTCTTATGGCAAGGAGCATGCTGTGTATAGCACAAGGCTTGATGTTCATGATTATGTACCGACCGGAAAGAAGAAAGTTGAATCCCTTAGAGAAAAAGAAAAACGAATCCAGGCAGAAATGATTCTTAACAGCGCAGTCGTTCCTAATGATATGACTGTGGTGCAGCTTGCCGAAGCTTACATCAATACCAAGAATGGAGTAAAGGTTACTACCAGACAGGGCTATCAGACCGTAATGAACTTCTTACGCAAGGATCCTTTTGGCAGTAGAAAGATTAACTCCATAAAGGTAATGGAGGCCAAGAACTGGCTTGTATCGCTTCAGAAGGCCGGTAAGAGCTTCAGCTCCATTCACACTATAAAGGGTGTGCTTGGACCGGCATTTAAGATGGCACTTGACGATGATCTTGTAAGAAAAAATCCTTTTGATTTCCCTCTTGGTTCCATATTGGTTGATGATAAGCATACAAGAGATGCCATCAGCCGTGAGGACGAGAGAAAGTTCCTGAAATTCATTCAGGAGGATGAACACTTCCGTCAGTATTATGATGGAATATGGTTTCTGCTTAACACAGGACTTCGTATTTCTGAGTTTTGTGGGCTGACATTATCAAACATTGATTTTAAGAACCACAAGCTTACGATTGACCATCAGCTTCAGAAACGAGCAAAGGTCGGTTATTACATCGAAACAACCAAGACAAGTAACGGTGTAAGAATAATCCCCATGCTTCCTGAAGTTGAAGAGTGCTTAAAGAGAATTGTGGAAAATCGCAATCCTCCCAAGGTTGAGCCAATCATTGAGGGCTATTCCGGCTTCCTTTTCTTTGACAAGAAGGGTGATGTTGTTTATTCGCTCCATTGGGACCATTATTTCAAACACATCGTAGATAAGTACAATTCAATTTATAAGGTACAGCTTCCGCAGATTACGCCGCATGTGTGCAGACACACTTACTGCTCAAGGCTTGCGATGACTAACATCAATCCCAAGGCCCTGCAGTACATCATGGGACATTCTGATATAGCGACTACCATGAACATCTACACCCATGTTAAGTTTGAAAATGCCCAGGAAGAACTCAACAAAATTCATGCAGTTTCGCCCCAAATTAGCGCGGTATAAAAAATCAAAATTATACCGAATTTTATACCGACGGGTGGCTATAATATGCCATTTTATACCGATTTTATACCGTGATATGGTTTCGGACGATTTTTGAAACACTAGGGAAATAGAGGGTTTTAGCTATGATTAAGGTACTGTTTATCTGCCACGGCACTTGATGAGTGGGATGAAAAAATCCCGTAAATAAGCCGTTTCTTGGTGATAAGTAAGTGTTTTATACCGAAATTATACCGCGAAAAAACGGTGGATTTTTTATTTGAAAGAGAGAGTAAAATTTATGATAAAAGTACTGTTTGTCTGCTGGGGCAACATCTGTCGTTCGCCCATGGCAGAGTTCGTAATGAAGGATATGGTAGAAAAGCGTGGAATTGCAGACCGGTTTTATATCGCATCGGCAGCCACCAGTACCGAGGAGATCTGGAACGGTGTAGGCAATCCGGTGTATCCGCCGGCCAGAGAGGAGCTGGCAAGGCACGGTATTTCCTGTGCAGGTAAGAGAGCGGTTCAGCTTAAGAAAAGCGACTATGACGCGTATGATTATCTGATCGGTATGGATGACATCAATATTCGGTACATGGAGAAGATGACCGGACATAAGGGCGGTAAGATCCATCTGATGTTATCTTTTGCCGGCAGAAATGCTTCCATTTCCGATCCCTGGTATACAGGGGATTTCGGTTCCACCTACAGAGATGTGGTGGAGGGCTGCGAAGGTCTGCTGAAGCATCTGAAGGAGAATGGTGAGTTATGATAGATACAGTAATTTTTGATATGGACGGAACCTTGATCGATACAGAAAAGTATTACCGTATCTTCTGGCCCAAGGCACTGGCGGAGTTCGGCTATACCGTGACCGATGAACAGGCCCTTTCCATGCGCAGCCTGGGCAGACCTTTTGCACCTGCCAGACTGAAGGAAATGTTCGGACAGGAACTGGATTATTACAAGGTACGTGATCGCAGAAAGGAAATGATGGAGGAGTGTCTGGACAGGGAAGGTATCGATTTAAAACCCGGTGTAATGGAACTGCTTACTTTCCTGAAGGAGAAGGGGATCACCAGAGCCATTGCTACGGCAACTGATCTGCAGAGAACGGAAAAGTATCTGGGCAAGCTTGGTATCAGAGACTATTTTGACGAACTGATCTCCGCTACCATGGTGGAGTATGGCAAACCCTATCCGGATATCTATCAGTATGCTTGTAAGACATTGGGCAAGGACCCCGAAGACTGTATCGCGGTGGAGGATTCCCCAAACGGAGTTATATCTGCTTATAAAGCAGGCTGTAAGGTGGTAATGGTACCCGATCAGACACAGCCGGATGAGGAATTATCCGCCATGCTGTATGCAAAATGTGACAGCCTGGCTGATATTATTAAGCTATTGTAAAACAGCTGATAGGACAAATGCATGATCTTGCGGGTGATTTGGGAGATCTTTTATCATACCTTTGAGAAAACAGCCCGAAATCCCTTTGGGAAGGTTGCATTTTGAAAATTGCTGTGTTATCATT
>JAKSRZ010000134.1 GCA_024403375.1 Lachnospiraceae bacterium | reverse complement strand
AAGGGCGTGGGTTCTCAATTCGCCATGCTCTTTATTTTTATAGCCATTATAGTACTGGGGATAGGTGTTCTGGCGGCGGCAGTCGATCCGGACATCTCCTTTGGTATGGGTATATGGCAAAGCTTTGTCCATGTTATTGACCAAGGAACAATCGGCGGTGATGATGTCAGCAATGTGGAATATATTGTTCTCATGTGCTTTATAACGATAATCGGAATAGTGTTTATGGGTACATTGATTTCCATCATTGAGAACTCTCTGGACCGAAGAATGACTTTGTTAAGCAAGGGACATTCACAGATAATGGAAAAGGAACATACTGTAATAGTAGGTTGCAATGAGGATGTTTTTTGCATTATTGAGGAACTGATAATTTCAAATGACAATGAGAAGCATAAGAAGTGTATAGTTGTTATAGATAATAAAGATGCAGCAGAAATGGAGAATGACGTCGGTTCGTATCTTAAAAGCAGCAACTTTGTTAAAGAAAAGAAACTGAAGCATCCAAAGAAAACGCGACTGATTTTCAGATCGGGAAATGTTGTTCAGAAAAACATATACGAACTTGCAAATCTGCCGGAAGCGAGCTCTGTCATCATTAACTACGACGATGACTTTAAGGTATTACAGGTTCTTCTTATGGTAACCACATACTTAAGAGAAATAGGAAGAACCGACATACATATTGCAACATTGCTTCATGATGAGAAGAGCATTAATTCTGCGAAATTTGCTTGCTCAGGATTTCACAACGCAGAGATAATGTATTTTGAGAAGATTCTGTCGAGAATTATGGCCCATGTCTGCCGCCAGCCCGGACTTTCGCTGGTGCTGACCGAGGTTTTCGGCTACTCCGGCTCAGAATTTTATTTTGAAGGCTTTAAGGACGGTAAAAAAGTACCGCTGAAATTTGAATATGCAGGGCTGACATTCAAAAAGGTGTCTATGATGCTGTCCAACGCTATTCTTGTTGGTATCAGGCATAAAGAACAGGACAAAAACCACAAATATGTGGAACTTAATCCTGATGTGAACACAGAAATCAAGGCCGATGACGCACTTATTGTTATGTGCGAAGACGACAACATGTTAGAGGTGGCTCCCGGGGATCCTATGGCTACCTTTGGCCGGAAAATTGAATATATGTCCGCAGAACAGAAAAAGCCGGAGCGTAAGCCCTCATATTACTTGATTCTGGATTGGAGCGAATCATTATCAGATATTATTATGGAGCTCGATAAATATGTGGCACCAAAGTCACATGTAAGGGTTGTGTCTGACAAAGAATATAAGAAATTTGCGGGCAAACTGAAAAATTTCGACTCAATAGAGTTTATAAAAGACGATAATATGTTCAATGAGGGCGTTCTTGAAAATTACCTTATAGATGAGAAGGCTAAAAAGGTAGTTACCAATGTGGTTCTTGTAAGTGAGGACGGCGTAGGAAAGGATGAGGCTGATGCACGCACAATGGTACAGCTTCTTCACCTCAGAGAGATTATTTCGAAGAATCTCGAAAAGTACGGACACATAAATATCACCAGTGAAATGAATTCGGCAGAGGATCAGATGCTCCTTCAAGTGGCGAATGTAAACGATTTCGTTGTGGGAAGTGAGATTGCCAACAGAATTCTGGCGCAAGTTTCAAATGAACCTGTTCTTCATGAATTATACAAGGAATTGCTTGACGAATACGGCTCGGAAATATATCTGAGAAAGGCCAAGGATTACGTAAAACTTGGAATCGAAATGACTTTCGGAGAGCTTCAGGCAGCTGTTATGTTCAGAGAGGACAAGGAATGTAATGAGATATGTTTGGGCTGGAAAAAAGCAATCCCTGATGGGAAGCCTGTTGTGCTTAACCCCGGCAGGGACGCTGTAGTATCCTTTGCCTCGGATGACCAGGTCATTGTAATATCTGAAGGACGTGGTAAAGACGAAATAGGACGAAAAATGTGGGATATGTTACCAGCTAAACACTAAGATACTCTGAAAGAATTTTATCGATTTCCGGATAAGTGCGTTTAAGCGAAAGTGGCTTACCTTCCTTTGTGAGGAAGCAATGGCTGCTCTTTGCGAGAGTGCGTACTTCTCCGGAAATTTTGTCTTTCATGGTATATTCAACATCAAGCTTAACACCATTGTATCTTGTGATCTTTGTTTCGATTACAACAGTATCGTCAAAACGGACCATACTCTTATATTCAAGAGAAGCAGAAAGTACGGGGCTTATAATCTGCATTTCTTCCATCCTTTTGTAGCTGAGGTCAATCTGTTCCATAAGGTCAAGACGTGCCTCTTCCATCCAACGCAGATAGTTGGAATGGTGAACACAACCCATCTGGTCGGTTTCGTAGTATTTAGCATGATGCTCGTAAGGTACGAGCTCTTTTTTTGCAGTCTGCTCGGACATAATAGTACACCTCCGTATAAAATATGTATGGATTATACAGTAAAATAAAAAAGATACAAAGGGATTTTGAAGAAAAGAGTGGAATAATTGCAAAAAAAATGAGATAATAACAAATTGGATTATATTCTTTTGAAAGAAGAACATGTATGGAATTATATAATGGAAGGCCTGAAAGCAACGAGGGACGGCTGGAAAAAGAAATCAGAAGCTATGATTTCCTCGATGCAATAGGTGTTGAATATCAGAGAGTTGATCATGAAGCGGCCATGACAATGGAAGCTTGCCGGGAAATCGATCAGACTCTTAATACGGTAATATGCAAGAACCTGTTCCTTTGTAACAGACAGGAAACAGACTTTTATCTTTTGCTGATTCCCGGAGACAAGAAGTTTAAGACCAAGGACCTGTCAAAGGAACTTGGCGTTGCGAGACTGTCCTTTGCAAATGAGGATTATATGGGACAGTTTCTGGATATTACTCCCGGATCGGTAAGTGTGCTGGGGCTTATGAATGATAAGGACAAACGTGTGCGGTTGTGCATCGACGAGGAAATATTGAAGGGTGAGGACTTCGGATGCCACCCATGCATCAATACATCGAGCCTTAAGTTCTCCATGAGCGATTTTAAGGAAAAAGTACTTCCGGCCCTGCAGCATGAATATACGATTGTAAATCTGCCTCGATACGCAGAAGAGGAGTAAAAATGGGAATATTTGTTTTGATTATATCCGGGTTGTGCCAAGGAAGCTTCGGACTTGGCTATAAAAAATACGATCCGCTTTCATGGGAAGCATTCTGGGGAGTATATTCACTGTTCTGTGGTATTGATGCCTTTATATGGACGCTGATTGTGCAGCCCGGGCTATTCGACATACTTGGTTCAGCGGGAACGACAGCCATACTTATCCCGGCCTTATGCGGTGCGGTATGGGGCTTGTCCACGTTGGCGTTTTCAAAATCAGTGCTTGTTGTGGGAATGTCTTTATGCTTTGGCGTAAACATGGGCGTGTCATCTGTGGTAGGTACCCTCATACCTTTCTTTACAGGTGCAAATAAGCCTTCTGCAAAGTCAATTCTGTTCCTGGCACTGGGAATTGTCATTACTCTTGTTGGTATCGTGATAATCACCAAAGCCGGCCTCATGAAGGAAAAGGCTTCAAACGGCGGTGATAACGGAGATACGGTAAAGGCAGCTGCGGGAAGTACAATGTTCGGAGTTATTCTTGCTATTGTGTCAGGTCTTTGTTCAGGAATAATGAATGTTGG
>JAKSRZ010000133.1 GCA_024403375.1 Lachnospiraceae bacterium | reverse complement strand
AAAAAAGTGCTGCTGAATCTTCATAGGAAATTCAGCAGCATATTTTTTATTCTTATTCTTTACCATCCCAGCAGTATGTGCAAAGCTTACATTTATCAATGCCTACTGCGTCAAGCATGTCGTCCAGACGGTTGAATCTAAGGCTTGTAAAGTGCAGTTCCTTTCTGATTTCTTCAACCATTTGTGCATACTTCTCAGAGTCAGGATCAACATATTCCTGTAAAACTTCCTCAGTTACGTTTCCGTTCTCAAGTCGGTCAATTACTCGTCTTGTAATAAGATCCATCTCAGATGTGGAACGTGAGAAGTTCAGATACTTGCATCCGTAAAGGAGCGGAGGGCAGGCAGGTCTGATATGAACTTCCTTTGCACCGCTTTCGTAAAGGAACTCTGTTGTTTCTCTCAGCTGAGTACCTCTTACGATTGAGTCATCAATAAGGAGCATTCTCTGGTCCTTAATAAGGTCTGCCACAGCAAGAAGCTTCATCTTGGCAATAAGGTTACGCTGGCTCTGCATTGTGGGCATAAAGGAGCGAGGCCAGGTAGGTGTATATTTGATAAAGGGTCTTGAAAAGGGCACTCTGGACTCGTTTGCATAGCCAACTGCATGCGCAATACCCGAGTCAGGAACACCTGCTACAATGTCAACCTCAACGTTGTCTCTCTTAGCCATTCTGCGTCCGCATTCGTAACGCATTTTTTCTACGCTGATGCCTTCATATGAGCTGGAGGGATATCCGTAATAAATCCATAAGAAGGTACAGATTTTCATGTCTTTTCCGGGAGCCTTAAGTGTTGTGCACTTCTCTTCGTTAATTACAACGATTTCTCCGGGGCCTAATTCTTTGTAGCTCTTATATCCGAGATTTTCAAATGAAAAGTCCTCAAATGCAGCACAGAATGCACCTTCCTTGCAACCGATTACCACAGGCGTACGTCCCTTAAGGTCACGTGCCGCATAAATGCCATTCTGGTTAAGCAGGAGCAGTGAAAGAGATCCATCAACACTTTCCAGTGCATAGTTTATACCATCAATAAGATTATCTTTCTGGTTGATTAATGCTGCAACAAGCTCTGTAGCATTTATTTCTCCGCCGCTCATTTCAAGGAAATGAGAATTTCCGCTCCGGAAAATCTTTTCTACAAGCTCATCTGTATTATTAATTTTTGAAACTGTTGTAAGGGAATATGTACCATGCTGAGAACGCACGATAAGGGGCTGGGGCTCATAGTCTGAAATACAGCCGATGCCGTAATGTCCCTTCATGTCCTGAACTTCCTTATCGAATTTTGTTCTGAAGGGAGAATTCTCTATGTTATGAATGGCACGATTCAAGCCATTCTCTCCGAGGACTGCCATACCGCCTCTTCTTGTTCCGAGGTGTGAATGATAGTCAATACCGAAAAATAAGTCAAATACGCAATCGTCCTTAGATGTTACTCCAAAAAAGCCGCTCATACCAAACTTCCTTTCTGAATTAAAAGATTAACACAAAAAGTATATATCCCAACACATATTATTTCAATTTATTCTGTCTAATGTTATTTATTAGTATTTATTTCCAACCCGCTTTTTTTCTCTTTTCTTATTACAAAAAAGGCCACTATAACACCACAGATCATTGTCAGCGAATTGCTGACCGCCATTATTATTCCGGCACATTCGCTGCCAAGAGAGGTGAAATTCTGCAGAGCCCAAAGCACGGGAATTCGGAAAAGAAATACTCTTAATACATTTGTAAACAGCACAAGCTTTGTCTTCTTAAATCCAAAAAGAAGAGCCATAACTGCATCATATATACCCAGCTGAATACAGCTTCCGAAGGCTTCATATCTGAAAATGTGAATAATAAGTTCCTGGAATTCTCTGTCATAGCCACCCTTTGCATTCGCAAAAAGTGCAGATACCGGCTCAACAAAAACATTGAGCAGAATAAGTCCGATTAAGCCTATGCCGGCGTTGATTGCCACAAGACGATAGAAGGCTCCGATAGCTCTGTCCTTTCTTCCTCCGCCCAGATTCTGGCTTATAACTGCCGCTCCACCATCCTGAAAACCGATTTGAATCTGCGTTACAAGTCCGTCCATATTGTTTGAAATTCCAAGTGCTCCTACTGTAGTGGGACCATAGGTCTTACACATTGAATTGACAACTGTTTTTCCGAAGGCAAAAGCCATTTTTTCTATGATGACCGGATATGAAATCTTGGTTATCGGTCCCACAGTATCCTTCTTCATGGAAACGGATTTAAGGCTGAATGCAAATGCATCCTGCCCTTTAAGAAGATTAACAAGGGCAATAACAAACAGGAAAAGCTGAGAAACAACAGTAGCCCATGCTATCATTACAACTCCGCCGTTAAAGCCGTAAATCGCCACTGCCGTTATAGCGAGCTTGATAACTATTACTATGAGGTTCAGTGTCATTATTCTTCCTGACTTACCTCGTGCCCTCTCAATGGAAATATATACTGTATTAAAGAAATTAAAAACAAGTGAAAGTAATGTGACTGCGAAATACTGGGTTCCGATTTCTATATATTCATCGGGAGTTCCGGTTACGCGAAGAAAAAGCCCCGTAAAAGGCATCATCAGAAGAATTACGGCTGACAGTATACCGCACATGAAAACAAGGGTGCTGAGACGCTTTTTTAATGTGTCATAGTCTCCCGCTCCATAGGCTTCACTGAGTTTCAGGCTGCCACCGGCTGCCAGACCGCCGCCCAATGCTCCTATAATGGATTTTACCTGAGAAAGATAGGCCACCGCAGATACTGCCGTAGAGCTGATGTGGCTGGCCATCATCGTATCCAGAATATTAAATACTGCATTTAAGAACGCATAGGCTGCCAATGGTGTACAAACGTGAAAAAGGACGGTCCAAAGGTTTGCATTAAGTGCAAACTCTCTGAACCGGGCGTCCTTTGTTGTAATAAATGTTTTCTGTTTTTTATTTGACGAATTTTCCATGTAAGCCCTTTCATAAGTGAACACTCACTTTATAAGGGCATAATTGAATCCTGTCAAGTATCAAAAAATTGCTTTGTGATTATTGTGCTCTCTTTCTGGCTCTGGAAAAGCTGAAGGTAATGGCAAACATTGCTACTGCAAACAGTGCCTGAATACCTATGCACTGCCAGAAAAACTTTGTTTCAAACACTCTTGAGGAAGCTCCGGAAAGCATATCATTGTTTGCTATGTACCAGTAGCAAGGAAGAAATTTTGCAACTGCAAGAACTTTTTCTGAAAGCATGCTCTGGGGAACAAATACTCCACAAAGGAAGCTCATACTAAGGCCGATTACGTTGGCAAGAATGTTCACCATGTTCTCATTGGGAGCGAACACGGAAACCAACAAAGTGATGGCTACGGAGAAGACTACAAATACAAAACTATTTGCCATGGCAAGATATACTCTTGCATTAAAGAAATCTTTTCCGAAAAGAATAAGGGCCACAACTACGAAAGCGATCCATATGCATAATGCAAGCAATCCACCTGCAAGGAATGACTGGAAAGAACGGCTCTTTGAAGGGAGACAAGACACATCTGTTCTTGCTTTCATATCCTTCTCATTCTGCAGCACAAGGATAGGTGCCATTCCTACAAAGAGAATTAGTACGAAAATGTAAGGCAGATACTGGAAGTAAAAGAAGATTGTGTTATTGGTCACACTTCCATCTTCGGAAAAAACAACTGTCTCAACCTTGGGGAGACT
>JAKSRZ010000132.1 GCA_024403375.1 Lachnospiraceae bacterium | reverse complement strand
CTTTAGGTGTGGAAGCTAAGAAATATATGGATCAGGGTCAGCTTGTTCCTGATGAGTTAACTGTTAAGATTCTTCTTGACAGAGTTGCCAAGGAGGACTGCAAGAACGGATATGTTCTTGATGGTTTCCCTAGAACAATACCTCAGGCAGAAGTTCTTGAAAAGGCATTGAAGGAACTTAATGATGGCATTGATTTTGCCATTGATGTTGATGTTCCTGATGAAAACATTATTAATCGTATGGGTGGAAGACGTGCATGTCTTAAGTGTGGAAATACTTACCATGTAGAATTTGTTCCTCCTAAGAAGGAAGGAATTTGTGATAACTGTGGTGAGGCTCTTGTTCTCAGAGATGATGATAAACCTGAAACAGTTAAGAAACGTCTTGATGTATACCATCAGCAGACACAGCCACTTATTGATTTTTACAACGAGCGTGGACTTTTGAAGTCAGTAGACGGAACAAAGCCTATGAACGAAGTTTTTGATTCAATAATTGCAATTTTGGGCGAATAATATGGCTATTAATATTAAATCTCAAAGAGAAATTGAATTAATGCGTGAATCCTGCAGAATATTGTCCCTTGTTCATGAGGAACTTGGCAAATTCATAAAGCCGGGAATCAGCACAAAGGATATAGATGATTTAGGATATAAGCTTATAACATCTTATGGTTGTATTCCAAACTTCCTGAATTATGCCGGTTATCCTGCATCACTATGTGTATCTGTTAATGATGAGGTCGTTCATGGAATACCTAAGAAAAACAGAATACTTAAAGAAGGTGATATTGTTTCACTTGATGCCGGACTTATATATGAAGGTTATCATTCAGATGCAGCAAGGACTTATGGTGTCGGAAAGATATCCGATGAAGCTCAAAAGCTTATAGATGTGACAAAACAGAGTTTCTTTGAAGGAATTAAATATGCAAAGGAAGGAAATTATCTTTTTGATATTTCAAATGCAATTGATGATTATGTGACTCCCTTTGGATATGGAATAGTAAGATCTCTTGTTGGACACGGAGTTGGAACAGAACTTCATGAAGATCCACAGATACCAAACTTCAGACAGAAGAGACGCGGACCTAAGCTTAAAGCCGGAATGACACTTGCAATTGAACCCATGATTAACATGGGAACATGGGATGTAAACTGGCTGGATGATGAGTGGACGGTTGTATCGGCAGACGGATCTTTGTCAGCGCATTATGAGAATACAGTATTAATAACAGATGGTGAACCCGAGATATTAACTCTCGGAAATGTCTAGGAGGATATGAATGTCAAAGGCAGATGTAATAGAGATTGAAGGAACAGTTATAGAGAAACTTCCTAATACAATGTTCCAGGTTGAACTTGAAAACGGACATAAGGTATTAGCTCATATTTCCGGAAAGCTTCGTCAGAATTTCATAAGAATTCTTCCGGGAGATAAGGTTACTTTAGAATTATCACCATATGATCTTTCTAAGGGAAGAATCATTTGGAGAGATAAATAAATTAAGTGTTGCATAAGATAAACTCTTGTGTTACACTAGTAAACGGTCTTTTTTGAAAGGAGGTTTAACATGAAAGTTAGATCATCAGTAAAACCGATCTGCGAAAAGTGCAAGATCATCAAGAGAAAAGGACGTATCAGAGTTATTTGTGAAAATCCCAAGCATAAGCAGAGACAAGGATAAATTGCGAGTCATCGCGATAGCTTCTTGATTCACATGAATATGTGTAAGATCGGAACTGCTTTGATCAGTCCGGTTGGGCGAAAAGCCCCAATCAATTAGTATCGGCAACGTTAGGTGTTGCCTAAGAAACGGAGGAAAAGTATATGGCTCGTATTGCAGGTGTTGACTTACCTAGAGACAAGCGTATCGAAATTGGATTAACTTATGTTTATGGAATCGGCAGAGTTTCTGCTACAAAGATTCTTGAGGAAGCTAAGATTAACCCTGATACTCGTGTTAGAGAGTTAACAGACGACGAAGTTAAGAAGATTGCTGAGGTTATTGATGCCAAGTATATGGTAGAAGGTGACCTTAGAAGAGAAACAGCTCTTAACATTAAGCGTTTGCAGGAAATTGGTTGCTACAGAGGTATCCGTCATAGAAAGGGACTTCCTGTACGTGGTCAGAAGACTAAGACCAACGCAAGAACACGTAAGGGTCCTAAGCGTACTGTTGCAAACAAGAAGAAGTAATTTAAGTTGTTATGCTGCCCAATTTGGGTGGTGAGTATTTAAGAAAGTAGGTTAGTTTAAAATGGCAGGAGTTAAGAAAGCTGCTACCAAAAAGGTAGCCAAGAAACGTGTCAAGAAAAACGTTGAACATGGACAGGCACATATTCAGGCATCTTTCAACAACACTATCGTTACATTAACAGATAGCGAAGGAAATGCATTGTCATGGGCAAGTGCCGGTGGTCTTGGATTTAGAGGTTCAAAGAAATCTACTCCATACGCAGCACAGATGGCTGCAGAAACAGCAACAAAGGCTGCTTTAGTGCATGGCCTTAAGACTGTTGATGTTATGGTGAAGGGACCCGGTTCAGGACGTGAAGCCGCAATCAGAGCATTGCAGGCTGCTGGATTAGAGGTTACTTCCATCAGGGACGTAACACCTGTTCCTCATAATGGATGTCGTCCGCCTAAGAGACGTAGAGTTTAATTTTTGGTTGATTTGTCTATATTTTTATAGAACTAATTACCAAATGTGTGTTGTTGGATGAAGGTACGGTTTCGTATTGTAAACAATTATTAAGAAGGAGAAATTAAAATGGCAGTTAACAGAGTTCCAGTGTTAAAGAGATGTAGAGCTTTAGGACTTGAGCCTCAGTTCCTTGGATATTCTAAGACATCTAAGAGACAGGCACATAACGCAGGTCGTAAGGTTTCTGAATATGGTCTTCAGTTACGTGAAAAGCAGAAGGCTAAGTTTATTTATGGTGTTTTGGAAAAGCCTTTCAGAAATTACTATGAGAAGGCAGACAGAATGAAGGGAATGACCGGTGAAAACCTTATGGTTCTTCTTGAAAGACGTCTTGACTCAGTAGTTTTCAGAATGGGATTTGCAAGAACAAGACGTGAAGCACGTCAGGTTGTTGATCATAAGCACATTCTTGTAAACGGAAAGGTTGTAAACATTCCTTCATACCTTATTAAAGCTGGTGATGTTATAGAAGTTTGCGAAGATGCAAAGTCTATGCAGAGATACAAGGATATTCTGGAGGTAACAGCAGGCAGATTATTCCCTGAGTGGTTAGATGTTGACGTAGAGAACTTTAAGGGTTCTGTCAAGAATCTTCCTACAAGAGAGATGATTGATGTACCTGTTAACGAGATGCTTATCGTCGAGTTGTATTCTAAATAATTCCATAGCATAAGGAGGGTATATTAAGTGTTTGATTTTGAAAGACCAAATATTGAGGTAGTAGAAATCTCGGCTGACAAAAAGTTCGGCAGATTTGTAGTAGAGCCCTTAGAGAGAGGTTATGGTATCACATTGGGTAACTCTTTAAGAAGAATTATGCTTTCTTCTTTACCTGGTGCAGCAGTATCACAGGTTAAGATTGGTGAAGTTCTTCATGAGTTCAGCTCAATTGATGGAGTTAAGGAAGATATTACTGAAATTATCATGAATATCAAGAGCCTTGCCATCAAGAATACTTCAGATACCAACGAAGCTAAGACAGCATATATTGATTTTGAAGGTGAAGGTGTCGTAAAGGCATCTGACATTCAGTGTGATTCTGATATTGAAATTCTTAACCCTGATCTTACAATTGCTACTCTTTGCGGTAAGAAAGCTAAGTTATATATGGAACTTACAATTACCAAGGGTAGAGGTTATGTAAGCTCAGAAAAGAATAAGAA
>JAKSRZ010000131.1 GCA_024403375.1 Lachnospiraceae bacterium | reverse complement strand
GTATGTGAATTGATGGGAGATGTGAGAACAGAGCATTTCACTTACTTAACAAAAGAAGAATGGGCAAAAGGATAAAGCCCAGTTTGTCACATACTATAAAAGAACAGTTGTAACTAAGTTAAGGGATGTGATGGAATGATTATTCAGACAGGAATGAGGACGGATATACCAGCCTTCTATTCTAAGTGGCTACTAAATCGAATAAGCGAAGGGTTCGTTCTTGTACGAAATCCATATAATCCTAGTCAGGTGACAAGATACAGCCTTTCTCCGGACGTTGTAGATTTGATTGCATTCTGCACGAAGAACCCTGCGCCTATGCTTAACTCGATGGATGCACTTAAGGCTTATGGGCAGTACTGGTTTGTGACGATTACACCTTATGGAAAAGATATAGAACCGAATGTGCCTGATGCAGAAATCGTAATGGATGATTTTATCAAGCTTTCAGATATTGTAGGTGTGGATTGTGTTGGATGGCGCTACGATCCAATCATTGTAGATGATAACCATTCAGTTGAGTGGCATATTTCAGAGTTTGAGCATATGGCAAAGAAACTGGCGGGATATACAAAGACGTGTGTTATCAGTTTTATCGATATCTACAAGAAGGTTGAGAGAAACTTCCCGCAAGCACGTGAAGTTTCAAGGAAAGACAGAATTACCATTGGAAAAGCATTCATTAGTATTGCTGAGAAATATGGAATGATTATTAGGCCTTGTGCAGAAGGAAATGAGCTTGCTGCATATGGTGCGGATTGTTCCGGCTGTATGACGGTGAAGACATTTGAAACGGCATTGCACGAAAGACTGATTGTTCCTAAGAGAAAGACAAATCAGAGAAATGGTGAGTGTGCATGCCTGTTAGGAGTAGATATTGGAGCTTATGACACATGTGGGCATCTGTGTAAATATTGTTACGCAAATACAGATGCTACGCGCGTAATGGCAAATATGAGGTGGCATGATTCAAAGTCGGCATTTCTGCTTGGTGGACCGCAGCCGGGAGATGTCATTCATGAAGCAGTGCAAAAGAGCTGGATTGATAGACAGATGAGATTTGAACTATAATTCATGTTGCTTGCGCTTAAACCACAGAAAGCAAGTCGGGTGAAAGGAAGCAAAGGATGATTATGAATCAGTCAGAACGTAGAAAGTACCTGATAAAGACCTTGTTGAAAGAAAACAGAAGATATCAGCAGATGGAGATTCCATCAGAAACGAATGAACAGAAGTTGCTTCTTCGTTCGCTTATGAATGTACGCTTTGCTTCGCCAATCACTGAGGAATTCGCTGCTGTTCAGGATGAATATCTGCAAGACGCAAATGCTCAGAAAGGATTGATAACACTTTCAGATATGGAAGAACTACAGCCTGATATATTCCTCTCGCAAGGAGATATTACAAGGTTGATAGTCGGGGCGATTGTCAACGCGGCAAATAGTGGTATGACAGGCTGTTACCAGCCTTGCCACAATTGCATTGATAATTTCATCCACACATATGCAGGAATTCAGCTTAGAAATTTCTGTGCAGACTTAATGGAAAAACAGGGCTATGACGAGCCGACTGGTCAGGCAAAAATTACCCCGGGATTCAATTTGCCGTGTGACTATGTGATTCATACGGTAGGTCCGATTGTTCAAGGGGCGCTTACTACTCGTCATGAAGAACTGCTTCGCTCCTGTTATGAATCATGTCTGAAAATAGCGGATGAAAACGATGTGGGAAGCATTGCCTTTTGCTGCATATCGACGGGAGTATTTATGTTTCCTAATAGACGAGCAGCGGAGATTGCGGTGCAGACTATTAAAGAGTACAAACAGAATACCGGCAGTTCTATCAAGGTGATTTTCAACGTTTTCAAAGATATAGATTTAGAAATCTACAAGGAGCTATTATGATGTTTAGGAAGAATAGAATTACATTCAACAATTTCTTGAGCAGCACTCCTGCAAGAGCCTACATCTTCCAGAAGACTCCATACGAAGAACAAATTCGTCAAGCTGCAAGGCTGATTAAGGACGCTGACTATGTGCTTATCGGTGCAGGAGCGGGCATGAGCACAGCTGCTGGCGCAATCTACGGAGGAGAATGGTTCAAAGTGCATTTTGCCGATTTTCGCAGAAAATATGGCACCGGATCATATATGCAAGATATGTACAGTGCCGGGTTTTATCCGTATCCAAGTGAAGAAGCATACTGGGGATATTGGTCAAAACAGTGCATAATGGCTGGAATTGATGCAGACTATACACCTCTACATAAAACGCTACTGTCGGTACTGAAGGGCAAGAAGGTTTTCTGCCTCTCTACCAACGCAGATGCGCAGTTTGAGAAAGCTGGTCTTCCTGCTGATAAGATTTTCTGTACACAGGGTGATTATTTCCATATTCAGTGTGCAAGGGGATGCCACCAGAAGCGCTACGAAGCTATAGAACTATTTAATCAGATGGATGCAGCAAGAAAGGACTGTGATATTCCTTCCAGCATGGTACCGAAATGTCCAGTTTGTGGTGGTCGAATGAACATGAATCTTAGAATCGACCATTACTTTGTTCAAGATAAGGACTGGTACGAAGCGGAGAAACGATTTGGGTACTTCCTGTCTGAAGCCATCAGTTCTGGTAGAAAGATTTGCTTACTGGAGTTAGGTGTTGGATTTAATACGCCGATGATTATTCGATTCCCGTTTGAGAAGCTGATGCGTGAGTATGAACAGATCTCTCTGGTTCGACTGAATCTGAATGAGGCAATAATTCCAGAAAGCTTCGGGTCACGTGCTGTTGGTATCAATGTAGATATGAAGCAGAGTATTGAAGATATCTGCAGCTTGGAGAGTTAATCTTAGTTCGTTCTTAGGAGATATAATAATGAGCAAGTATAAACCACTATGGATATGGATTAATGAAAACTGTACTGATAGCATTAAGCTTAGCTATTCTGAAATAGAAGGGATTCTTGGGTTCCCAATTGACCATTCTTTTTTGACGTACAAAAAAGAACTTAATGAGTATGGATTTAAGGTTGGTAAAATATCTATGAAGGAGCAGACGGTTTCTTTTGAGAGAGAATAGTTTTGCAGAGATGAAAAATGGAAAACTGTTATTAGGCATCCCGTCAAAAAGAGATAAATCCTAATCTGCAGAAATGATTTATTCACTCAAATAGTGTATAATTAACGTACAAATATGTTTATTAGTCAGGCGTATCGCCTTATTAATAAAGCAGAGATAAAAACGCAATGTGTGCTTGTGCATGCTAGAGCCGGAAGGTAGCCCGGCCGTCACGTATCAACGTGGTAAGTAACCTGCCCCTCCGGGTTGTCCATTCTCTGAATCTTATCTATTAAGGAGGGAAAGATATGGACATTTTATATGGTCAGGTTACTATCTACTTTGATGGCACGTATTGGGCGGGGTTGTTTGAACGAATAGAAAACAACAAGCTCTGTGTGGCGAAAGTCATATTCGGAAGTGAACCAAGCGAGGCCGAAGTATATCAGTTTATATTGAAGAATGGATATAACCTACAGTACAGTCCAGCTGTGGATACTGTTGTTAGCGAAGTACGAAAGAATCCGAAACGCATGCAACGTGAGGCTAGAAAGCAAATGCGGGAATATGGTGTTGGAACAAAGGCACAGCAAGCACTTAAATTGCAGCATGAGCAAAATAAAGCTGAGCGTCAAAGCAGAAGTCGTGAACAAAAGCGAGCTGAGGAACAACGGAAATTTGAGTTAAAGCAGCAGAAAAAACGAGAGAAGCACAGGGGACATTAATCCCTGTGCTTTTGTTTTATCTATCATCATATATGAAAGATCCAAGTTCCTGTTCAGCCCGGTTTGGAAAATGAGGCTTGTTCTTTTATCAAGAATTAAATAAACATAATGCAAACAATACAAGGTTTGTATAGGGT
>JAKSRZ010000130.1 GCA_024403375.1 Lachnospiraceae bacterium | reverse complement strand
GGGTCATAGGCTGCAGTCTGCGGTGCTGCAACGGGGGCAGTGGGTGTGCTGACCGATTTTTTCGGGAGCAGCCTTCTTTCCATGTGCATGTAGTCGTAGACCTGGTTCCAAGGAACCACAAAGCCTGAACCGTGGGCACAGAATACTGAGTCGGGAGTGTTTCTCAGGTCACTTTCCGGGTTATAGCATTTTGCTTCTATAACTTCATCGGCGTTGTGGCACAGATCGTAGCCGCCGGAGGAAACGGAAAGTTTTCCTTCCCCCTTTGTGTAGGCACTGACTTCAATTGCATATCCATGCATTGTGGATACAGGGCAGCGACCGTAAAGAACTGCCTTGTCACCAATAATATTATGAGTTTTTAGGTTACCATAAAGTCTGGAAATATCGTTCATGGCTTTTCCCAGTTGGGTGGCCGGAACCTCCAGACAAAAATCGTAATATGGCTCAAGAAGAACTGACTTATTATACATAAGGCCGTGTCGTACCGCACGGTAAGTTGCCTGACGGAAATCGCCGCCTTCAGTGTGTTTGGGGTGGGCACGTCCGCCTACAACGGTGATTTTTACGTCAGTAAGAAGACTTCCCGTAAGAACACCGCGGTGACGGCGCTCATATACGTGGGTCATTATAAGTCTTTGCCAGTTAAGCTCCAGCTCGTCGGTGGAAACATCGGAAAAAACTTCAATTCCTCGGCCTCGTTCGTTGGGCTCGATTTTAAGGTGAGCCTCTGCGTAATGTCTGAGGGGCTCAAAATGACCAACACCTTCTGAAATATCTTCTACGGTTTCTTTATATATGATTGTTCCGACGCCAAATTCCACATCAAGGTTAAGCCTTGTCTTTATTAATGACTTCAGAATCTCAATCTGGATTTCGCCCATAATCTGAGCCTGAATTTCACCTGTGTCCTCGCTGATTATCAGTGATATTTCGGGCAACTCTTCGGAAAGCTCTTGAAGCTGCTTAAAGGTGTGGTGAATATCTGTGCCTATTGGCAGCAGCAGTTTGTAGGACATTACAGGGGAAAGAATAGGGACCAGTACTGCTTCTTCACGGTCTGATGATATTTCCGTGCCGGCAGAGGTAGTTGTAAGGCCTGTAACGGCAACAATGTCGCCTGCCAAAGCCTCTTCACAGGGCTCAAATTTTTCGCCTGAATACAAACGTAGCTGGTTGACCTTTTCTCCAAATATATCGTCCTTTACTTTTAATGAGCCGGATAATATTTTAAGCCAGGTCAGGCGATTATTCATTGTATCACGGGTGATTTTGAATACCTGTGCCCTGAAAGCGTCCGAAGAGTCGGAGATAAAGGGAAGCATAAGTGTATCAAGGGCTTCGATAAATTCGGGAAGTCCCGTGTTTTTCAGGGCGGAGCCGTAGAAACAGGGGAACACATGTCTGGCTTTGATTTCCTGCTGAAGCATGGGGAGCGGAATGGCCCCGTTCTCCAGGTATTCTTCCAGCATATTCTCCGTTAATCCTGCTATGGATTCGCTTTTTAAGAGTCCATCAATACCTTCTGAACATTCTACGCAGTTGTCAGAAAGATTTTTTGAAAGCATTTCGTTAAGTTCCTCATGGGTTCTTAATGAAATGTCCATTTTATTTATGAAAATGAATGTGGGGATTTTATAGTGTTTAAGCAGTTCGAAAAGGGTTGCGGTGTGGCTCTGCACACCATCTACTCCGCTTATTACGAGAATTGCGTAATCAAGTACCGAAAGGGTACGCTCGGCCTCTGAAGCAAAATCCACGTGTCCGGGAGTGTCGATAAGTGTTACGTCAAAGTCGGGCAGAGGGAAGCGAGCCTGCTTCGAAAAGATGGTAATGCCTCGCTTTCTTTCCAGCTCGAAATTATCAAGATAGGAATTGCCTTTATCGACGCGTCCCTGTGTTTTCAAGATTCCACAGCTGTAGAGCAATGCCTCGGCAAGAGTGGTTTTGCCCGCGTCTACGTGAGCGAGAATACCAATGGTTATTCTGTTTTTTGAATTAGAAGCAGCTGCCATGAAATCTCTTTTTCAGTCTTGGTTAATGTATATAATCGCCTAATAATTTTAGGTGGTTATTGAAAGTGTGTCAACGTATTTCTTCAGTTGAAAACTGTATTTTTTTAGTGACAGTAATACGAACTTTTGGGCAAAATATGAGAAGAAAAACAGATTTGATGCACACTATAATCAAGACATGGAGGGCGGAAATATGAAGAAAAAAGCATTATTTGCAGTTTGCCTCGTATTGCTCTGTTTGTCGACTGCCTGTGCAGGGAAAACAGAACCCACGGAAGAAACAAAGGTAACGGAAACACCTGTTCCGACGGCTACAGAAGCGGCTGCTCCTACTGCAGAACCTCAAAATGAAAATTCTGATTTTACAGGAGAAGAGAACATGAGCGTAGATGTTAAAGAACTGTTTACAAACCTGAAGGTTGCCAATGGATACAAAGGTTTTCAGGACAGTAACCCTATTATGACACAGACATATGGTGCGGATCCTTTTGCAATTACTTATGATGGCAGAGTATATATTTATATGACCCATGACGTAATCGAAACAGATGCCAAGGGTGAAATTAAGGATAATGGTTACAGCAAGATCAATACAATCCGAGTTGTATCCACAGACGATTTCGTAAACTACACAGACCATGGTGCAATCAAGGTTGCAGGTAGCGAGGGTGCTGCTAAGTGGGCACGTAATTCCTGGGCTCCCGCAGCGTGCTGGAAAAATATCGACGGACAGGACAAGTTCTTCCTGTATTTTGCAGATTCCGGCAATGGTATCGGCGTGTTAGTGGCTGATACACCCTATGGTCCCTTCACAGATCCTCTCGGACATGCAATTATTCACAGAGGAATGGAGAACTGCGGAAATGTAGCATGGCTCTTTGACCCTGCGGTGCTTGTTGATGATGATGGCACCGGCTACATCTATTTTGGCGGCGGCCCTAACCCTGAAAGTGCAGAATGGCCCGGAATGGGAAGATGTGCGAAGCTCAGTGATGATATGATTTCCATCGATGGACCTGTTGTAAAGATTGATGTTCCTTTCCTTTTTGAGGACTCCGGAATTCATAAATTCAACAATAAATATTATTACAGCTACTGCTCCAACTTCAGTGTTGATGCGGCAGGAACAGAAAAGTATGGTTTTGTCAGCGGCGAAATCTGCGTTATGGAAAGCGAGAATCCTTTGGGACCTTTCGTTTACAAGGAAAGAATTCTTAAGAACCCCGGTGCGGTTTTCGGAGATGGCGGAAACAACCACCACTGCGTATTCACATTTAATGACAAGTGGTACATTACATACCATGCACAGCTCCTTTCTGCAGCACAGAACATCCGTCACGGATATCGTTCAACAAACGTTAACGAGTTTGAGATGGGTGAGGACGGAACAATTGGTTCAATAAAGATGACAAAGGCCGGAGTTGCTCAGCTCAAGAATGTTAATCCTTATGTGGAGAACGTGGCAGCAAGCGGTGCGATTTTTGCAGGTCTCAATGCTGCAGCAGCTGATGCGGAAAGCAAGAAAGCCGGCAGCGGTAAGATGGTTCTTTCAGAAATCGAAACCGGTGATTATGTTCTTGTAAGAGGTGTTGATTTTGGTGAAGCATCACCTAAGAAGGTTACAGTAAGCCTTCGCAGAAGCGGCAACATTGAAGGTGAATGTGCGCTTAAGATTTCCTGTGACAAGGCATTTTCAGAAGGCTTCTGTTACGGACTGATGACAAAGGAACTGACAGAGGCTCCTGTGGGATCATTCTTCGAAATGACATTTGATCTTGATAAGGAAGTTACAGGCGTTCAGGATATCAACTTTGTATTTGTCGGAAGTGGTTTTGAAGTAAATAGCTGGAAGTTTGAAAAATAATGTAAATCATGCCCTGCAATGGTACAAAACATTGCAGGGTACTTTTGAA
>JAKSRZ010000013.1 GCA_024403375.1 Lachnospiraceae bacterium | reverse complement strand
ATAAGGCTGCAGTATTAAGCAAAGATTCGCCAAACTTTGTAGCTCAGGCTGCAGTTCAATGGCTTCCGGTTCTCGGTGCCGGAATGCTGTGCTCTATGCTGGCTTGCCTGATTCTTTGCATAAAGCGAAAGAGCCTTAACACCTTCGGAAAGAAGGGAACCCCTAAGACACTGCTGAAGTTATACGGCACATCGCTGATATGGTTTGCAGCCCTTATTTTATACGGTATTGCGTCCAAGCTGTTAGGCGATTATGGCTCGAGTATCGGATGGCTTGTGTTTAATGCGATTGCTCTGGTTGTAAGCTCTATGTGGGGCGTTGTAACCGGCGAGTGGAAGGGTCATAAGGGACCAAGAAAGCTATTGTTTATCGGTGATGCGGTTCTGCTTGTATCCTGGATACTCATTATGCAGGTCTAAAATGAAATATTAAGAGGTAAAGATTTTGAAAAAGAGATTTTTGGTTTTATCAATAGTAGCAATGCTTGTTTTATCTGCATGTGGAGCAGAGACTGAAGATAGAGAAGAACGACATCCGAAGCCGGAAGTCACTGAACAGGTGACGGCAACTGAAACACCTGTGCCGGCTACGCCTACAGCTGCAGTAAAAAAGAGCATAAAGGTTGAAATTAAGGCTCACGAAGAGGACGCAGTTGTAACTGTTGAACTCCCTAAGTATGTGGGCGTCAGATTAATCGGTATTACTGAAGAAGAACTGAACGGAAGCATTGCACAGCTGATGGAAAGTCTTGGCAGTGAGGCAGCAGTAGAGGGACCTGCGGAAAATGGTGACACTGTAAATATCAATTATGCCGGCTACATGGACGGCGTCGCATTTGCAGGCGGAACAAATGACAGCCCGGCCGGATATGATCTGGTTCTTGGAAGCCACAGCTTTATAAGCGGATTTGAAGAAGGGCTTATTGGTGTAATGAAGGGACAGGAAGTGGACCTTAATATTGCCTTCCCCGACCCGTATTACAACAATCCCGATCTTTCCGGTAAGCCTGTATTGTTTAAGGTCAAGGTCAATGAGATTATAAGAAAAACGGTTCCTGAGCTGAATGATGAGTTTGCGGCTACAGTTGGCTACGAGTCAGCGGAAGAACTCAGGAATGCAATCAAAAAGGATCTTAACAATACTGCATTCCGTACTGCAGTTGAAAATTACCTTATTGAAAACAGCGTAGTTACAGGAATGCCCGAAAAAGAGAGTTCTGACATCGTTTCTGAATATGTTGACCAGTATTACACTTATGCAGTAAATACCGCGGCAGAATACGAAATGGATGTTGAATATGTGTTCCAGTATTTTACGGGTTACGCAAAGAAAGAAGATATGGAAGCAGCTGTAAGTGCACAGGTAAAAGAAGCATTAATCTGCCAGTATGTTCTGGAAGCTATATTTGAAAACGAAAACCTCAGCTACACTCAGGAAGACCTGGAAAAATGTGCTGAACAATATATTGAGTCTTTCGGTTACGATACATATGAAGCATTTGTGGCAGAGAACGGAGAGGCTTCAATTATTGCAGAAGTTAAAATGAACAAATCCTTGGATTATGTTATTTCTAACGCAAATCGAGAAGAATAAGTGTTTGAGGCAGGGAATTATGTTTAATTCAAAGAAATTCACTATATTGCTTATAGGATCAATGCTGACGGCAATATGTTTCGGAGCATGTAATAAAAAAGAACAGGCACCGATAGAACAACAGGAACAGACAATTACCGCGACAGAGCCTACAGCTTCCAATGTGGTTGCAGTGAAAACACACATGGATGAGAATGTCACAGTCAGAGTTACATTGCCGGATTATAAAAACTTTAAGCTGACGAAGGTGACTGACGAAGGATTCAGACTGTATCTTGCGGACGTTCTGGAAGGATATTACAAGTACTTACCGGAAACAGATGGTGAGACACATGAGATTGATGAAGCTTTTGCCACCGCCATGGGCTACACTTCCGTTGATGAATATCTGGTTGCAGCAAGAGAAGAGCTTAATCAGATGAGATATAAACAGTTTTTGGCAGACTTTATTTCTTCAAACAGCAACATAGACCAGCTACCTGCGGAGGAGCTGGCAATCCGCACTGCACAATATGCCGATGAGCAGTATGCATATGCTAAGTATCTTGCTCAGTCCACAGGTACGGAAATTGAAGTGGTTATGAAAAAGCTCACAGGATACAGTGAGTATTCCGAGCTTGTGGGAGCCACAAACAGAGAGATGAGGGAAATGCTGAATTATCAGTATACCCTGGAGGCCATTTTCCAGAAAGAAAAGCTTACCTACAGTGACGAGCTGCTTAAAGAGGCTGAAGAAAGTTATGTGGGCGGTGAATATGAAAGCATTGCTGAGGTTGAGGCTGATAAGGATTTGATGGTGATGCTCATCTCAAACCTGAAGACTTCAGCCGCAGAGGAATATCTTATAGAAAATGCTCTGAAATAAACAGAAAATGAGTACAAAAAAAAGGCGTCGATTTGACGCCTTTTTTTTGTATTTATTATTAAATGCTGTATGAAGATACAATATTTGATAATTCTTCGGAGGATGCACTTACTGACTTTCCGCTTTCCTCAAGATCGTTGATTGTCTTTGTTACCGTAGTGGTTGTAGCACTAAGCTCTTCGGCTGTTGCTGCACTTTCCTGAGAAGCTGCGGAAAGGGATTCAACAAGCTTCTGAATATTGATAACACGCTCACCGAGAACCTTGTTGATTTCCTCAAGGTTATTTACGCCGTTGTTAACAATCTCAATATTATCAACGATTGCAACGAAGCTGTCCTTTGTATTATCTACTGAAGAACGCTGCTGCTTTACAAAATCCTTTACGAGAGTACTCTCATGAGTAGCCTGCGTTGCACTTGCAACGAGTTCATTTATCATGGAGGTGATGGTTGCGGAAGAGGAAGCACTCTGTTCAGCCAGCTGTCTGATTTCATCGGCAACAACTGCGAAGCCGCGGCCTGCATCACCGGCTCTTGCTGCTTCAATGGAAGCATTAAGAGAAAGAAGATTTGTCTGGCTGGCAATATCGGCAATCATATCACTGGCAACGCCAATGGCCTTGGTTCTTTCATTGAAACCATCGATAACGTCGAAAATTCTGTTGAAAGCAGCCATGCTCTTTTCTGTAATCTGAGTAAGCTCAGTAACAGTTTTCATACCTTTATTTGTAATGTCTTCGATGTCATCACATGCATTTGCGAGAGAAGTGGTATCCTCAATACTCTTCTTTGACATTTCGTCAACGCTCATCATCTGAGTAGCAATTTCACCTACATCGCCTGCCTGCTGAACTGCAGTTGTTGCAAACTCTCCGGCAGCCATATCGATTCTTTCAACTGCATTGACTGCTTCTGCGGTTCCGGAAGCCATAACATTGCTGGAAGATGAAAGGGAATCTGACGCTCCCTGAAGTGTTTCCACTACAGACAAGAACTGAGCACGTAACTGGTAAGCTGCTTCACTGAGCTGGGCAATTTCGTCGGTACCTTCAATAACAGATATTTCACTTGTAAGGTTCTTATTTGCGATTTCAACGATTTCTGAAGAAACTTTGGTGATGCTGTTTCTGATATAGCGAATAATGTAAAGGCAGAAAACGAATGCACAAACGGAAAGCAATACAGATATGATTACAACTAGCATAATCTGCTTCTGAGTACGCGATGCAAGCTCTGCCTCAGCAACACTTGCGTAGGCTTCAAATATATCTTCCATATTGCTGATGTTATCTCTGCATTTAGTGAAGGACTGATTAAAATAATCAAGCATCGCCATAGACTTGTTACCGGATGCGGCATCTAATACAAGTGCGTAGGATTCTTCAAAGGCTGCGAACTGCTGAGGAAGATTTACACCATTATAATCAAAACTTTCAATTTCAGGATATCTGTCTGAAATAGCTTTAACTTCGTGAACTCTGTCATAAGTCTGCTGCATGTTTTCTTCATAATCTGCCAGGAATCTATCACCGTTATCAAGGGAGTACTGGCCAACGATAATGAATTGGAGAAGTGCTGTATAAGCCTGATAAAAATCACGGTCTGCGTTTATCAGTGTGGAATTTGCATTATAGAGCTGATCATTATAAAGCTCTTTACTTTCGGATACGAGAGTATTTGAAAGCTTGATATAAACTGCACTGAGAATGATAATCAGTGCGAGTAACGGTACTACCATCAGAAATAATTTTCCGCGAATGTTAAGTTTCTTCATGTTATTTCCTCTCTGAAATAATAATTTGGGGTGCCTACATTATTAATCCTAAGGCGTTATAAAACAATTAAAAATTGCAAAATTATCCGTTAATTTATTGTATTTTCAGAAAATAGTTGGTTTCTTCATCTAATAGACGCTTTGCGGTAAAACTGGTGCAAATTATGGACAAATATGTGTAAAGCCCTAGAAAAAGCAATAATATGGTAGGATGTACGCTGTAACTATTGTTGTGATTTGTTGAGAGGTTTAATATGGACGCACAGAGGGAGATAACAGAATTAAGAAATGCAACAGGAATGAATCGTCGACAGTTCAGTGACTATTATGGAATACCGTATCGTACAGTTCAGGATTGGGAGGCAGGTAAACGAACGATGCCCGAATATGTAATAGAGCTTATGAAATATAAAGCGGAACAGGAGGGCATACTTCCCCAAGGGCTTACTGCATGATAATTTTTGTTTATTAAATCAACACAAAAAGTTTGACAACTTAAAGAAAACAACGTAAAATGTCTGATGAATAAAAAAGAGAATTATTATTCATCGGACTTTTTGCTTTATGCGGATGGAATTGTAAACGAGAGGAAAGGCTATATGTTTGAAAATACTGAATTCTGGGAAGAAATGATAAATGTTTATCCACAGATATTACAAATTATATCGAACCTTTCAAGAAAGGAATACTTGTCCATAACGGATCTTTGCACTATGACTACCTGGTGGTCGGATGCTGCAAAGGAGTTTTTTGAGTTGAATAATAATCTTCAGCCGGCGGCGGGAGAAAAAACAAAAATTACAATTCATCCTGAAGATAAGGAATTTTACAAGGAGTGTTTCCGAGACAGAGTAAGGGGCATCAACATAGATGAATCCTTTGAATATCGTATAAAAACCCGTGAAAATCATTACGACAGAATTACCGCAAAAAGTAGATTGATAAAGGACGAGAAGTCTGAAAACCGTTTCCTTATAATGCTGTATGAGAACCACGGCATTGCAGAAGAAATTGATTCAATAACAGGCCTCAGAACAGAAGCGGCATTGGCAAGTGCAATAGAGACCTGTATAGCTCAGAAAAAGCCGTTGATATTTGTAAAAATCGCACTTGAGCAGTTTGGAAGAATCAACGTATTGTACGGTGCTGAATATGCGGATGCAATATTGAATGCAGTTACTCAGCAGATTATAAGTCATAAGACATCCAAAGGATTTGCCTACAGAATGCAGGGGGCAAAGTTCCTCCTTACATTTGAGGACATGTCTTATGATGAACTGAGAAATATTTATAAGGACATAAAAGAAAGTCTTTTCAGCGAAATATACATTGAAGGGAAAAAGTTTCCGTTACGAATTTCCGGCGGAGCCTTTCGCATGGATGCAGACGGAGCAGAATACAATGTTATAAGAAGCAGACTTACTTATGCTCATGAACATTCAAAATATTTTGAGCACGGCAATCTTGTTATTTATAATGAACAGGTTTGCAAGGGAGAAAGCTTTGATTTTAACCTGATAAAGACAATTCATCGCGATGCCGTTGATGATAAATCCGGATTCTTCCTTTGCTATCAGCCTATAGTGGATAGCACCACAGATGAAATCAAAGGAATGGAGGCTCTGCTTCGATGGAAGGACGAGGAACATGGAGTTGTGCCGCCCGGTATGTTTATAGAGTGGCTCGAAGAAGATGTCTGCATATATGATCTTGGCAATTGGATATTGAAAAGAGCACTTAGCGACTGTAAGAGAATAAGTGAGGACAATCCGGATTTCTTTGTAAATGTCAACGTGTGCCCCAACCAGCTGGAAAACAGCGATTTTCGTAATTCCGTAGTTACTTTGCTGGGCGAGTCGGGATTGTTCCCACATCAGCTATGCATAGAGTTTACAGAGCGTTGCCGACGCTTGGACACCGACCTGCTAAGACGTGAAGCAGAGTGTTTTAAGTCCTACGGGATAAGAGTTGCCCTGGATGATTTCGGCGTTGGAACATCTTCTCTGGCACTTGTAATGGATATGCCTGTGGATGAAATAAAAATCGATATGCAATTTGTAAGAGGAATAGAGAATAAGCCCTTCAACCAGGCAGTTGTAAAGTCTGTAATAGACTTTTCCAACAGAATGAACATGGACTCATGCATTGAGGGCGTCGAAAATTCAGAACTCAGAGACTACCTTTCCTCCTATGGTGCAACACTCTATCAGGGCTATTTGTACTCAAAACCTGTGACCATAGAGGAATTTGAAAAACTTGTAAAAGCAAGAAACAAGAAGGCCTAATCAGTGATATAGACAGACTGTAATTATGCTGAATACAGTATAATTACAGTTTTTTTCTGCCCTCTTATGTATTTTTTTATTGATTTAGATGAATAAATATATAGAATGTTACGAAGGAAGGAAGAGAAAATATGGCAGGATTTGTTGAATTTGAAAACGTAAATAAAGTGTACACCGTGGGAGAAATAAAAATAAATGCCCTTCATAACGCATCCTTTTCAATAGAAAAAGGTGAGATATGCGTTATTGTAGGCCCTTCAGGTGCAGGAAAGACGACGTTGTTAAATATCCTCGGCGGAATGGATACGCTGACCGAAGGAAAAGCTATTGTTGATGGACGTGATATTTCAGGCTATACAGACAAGGAGCTTATAGGGTACCGAAGATACGATGTGGGATTTGTATTTCAGTTTTACAATCTGATACAGAACCTGACTGCCATTGAGAACGTTGAGATGGCGACGCAGATATGCAAAAATCCTCTTGACCCTATGGAAATGATCAAAAGAGTCGGACTTGAGGACCGTGCAGGCAATTTCCCGGCACAGCTTTCAGGTGGTGAACAGCAAAGAGTATCTATAGCGAGAGCACTGGCGAAGAACCCTAAGCTTCTGCTTTGCGATGAACCTACGGGTGCTCTTGACTATGTAACCGGTAAGCAGATACTGAAGCTTCTGCAGGATACTTCACGCCAGACCGGTATGACCGTTGTTATAGTAACTCATAACAGTGCACTGACTGCTATGGCGGATCGTGTCATAAAAGTTAAAAACGGCACGGTTGTAAAAGAATATAAGAATGAAACAGTAACACCTGTGGAAGATATTGAATGGTAGTAGGATGCTGAAAAGAGTAATATTACGAACAATTAAAAAGTCTCTGGGAAGATACCTCGCCATTCTTGCGATAATTGCATTGGGTGTAGGCTTTTTCATTGGTCTTCGAGTAACAGAAGATGCCATGAGAATGACCGGAAATAACTATCTGGCAGAGAAAAATCTATATGATTTCAGACTTATAAGTACGCTGGGATTTACCCGGGAGGATGTGGACGCATTTAAGAATGAATACGGGCAGAATAATGCTTTCGGTTCAGTAAGCAGTGACTTTATTATCGGAGCTGAAGGAAGTTCAGAGTCCGTGTACCATGCACATCAGCTTTTGGAAGGAATCAACGGACTTGACCTTACGGCAGGAAGAATGCCGACTGCAGGCAATGAGTGCATTATTGACGCACTCTATGCCGGTGAAAAAATGTTAGGCAGAACCTTGACCTTGTCCGCTAGTAATTCGGAAAGCACCTTTGATACCTTTGCCTATGATGAATACAAGGTAGTAGGTATTGCCAATGCGTCTGAATATATTAACTTCAATCGAGGAACAACTTCACTTGCGGGTGGTAAAGCTACCGGCTTTGTGTATATACCGGCAGAAGGCTTTTCCACAGAATACTTTACTGAACTCTTCGTCTCAATTCCCAACGATTATGCAATCTATTCTGATGAGTATGAAGAATTGATTGATGAAAAAAAGGATGATTTAGAGGCTTTTCTTAAAGAGCGTGCGAACATTCGCTACGATAAGATTTACACTGAAGCGGATGACAAAATAAAAGACGCTGAGAAAGAACTGGCTGACGCAAAAAATAAGCTGGAAGATGGCAAGAAGGAGCTGGAAGACAGCCGGAAAGAGCTGGCTGATGGCAAGGAGAAAATCGCCGACGGAAAAGAAAAGCTTGAAGAATCGCGTCAACAGATTGCTGATGGTAAGAAGGAAATAGAAGAAAAGAAAAAGGAACTTGCTGAGGGAAGAGAAAAACTTGCTGAGGGACAGGCTGAAATAAATGCCTCAAGAGAAGCTTTCCTTGCAGAGAAGGCAGCGGCAACACAGGCACTGGCGGAAAATAAGGCTCAGCTTGAACTTATGCAGCAGCTTCCTGAATATCCAATGTATCTGATGGCCTACGAACAGGCTGCGGCAGAGGCTGAAGCTAAGTTTGCCGAGGCCGAAACTGCCCTTAATGCGGCTCAGGCTGAAGTGGATAATAATGCAGCAGCTCTTGCTGAAGGAGAAGAGGCACTTAAGAAGGCGGAAAAAGAGATTGCCGATGGCGAAGCTGAACTTGTCGATGCTGAAAAAACTTTGGCTGAAAACGAAGCCAAGCTTTCAGATGGTGAGCAGAAGATAAAGGATGCAGAAAAAGAGATTGCGGACGCGGAAGTCGAAATCACCGAAGGCGAGGCAAAGGTAAGTGATGCCAGAGACGAACTTAATAAGCTGGAAAAGCCTACTACTATATTGCTGGACAGAACAACCAATATAGGATATGCGAGCTTTGAAAAGGATATAGCTATTGTATCCGGCGTGGCAAAGGTATTCCCGCTGTTTTTCTTCCTTGTGGCAGCACTTGTATGCATAACCACAATGACGAGAATGGTTGGCGAGCAAAGAACGCAGAACGGTGTTCTTAAGGCAATGGGATACAGTAACCTTGCCATTGCTTCCCAGTACCTCATATACGCAGGCAGTGCATCACTCTTCGGATGCTTTGCAGGCTTCTTTGCAGGCTCAAAGCTTATGCCGATGACACTGTGGGAAGTCTATCATATTATGTATTCCATAAAGCGCAAAATCCTGTTTGTGCTGGATTGGAAACTCTTTGCCATAGTAACGGTTCTGTATCTTATAAGTATCCTTGGAATAACATATTTCATTTGCAGAAGAGACCTGCAGACCAGTGCTTCCGGCCTTATGAGACCAGAAGCTCCCAAGGTTGGAAAGAGAATATTTCTGGAAAGAATCGGCTTTATCTGGAAGCCGATGAAGTTTTTACATAAAGTAACAGCCAGAAACATTTTCAGATATAAAAAACGTATGTTCATGATGATACTCGGTATTGGCGGATGTACTGCACTGCTTCTTACAGGCTTTGGAATACGCGACACCATCCAGCCTATCGTTGAGTACCAATATAATGAAATCAGCCTGTTTGATGCAACCGCGGTATTTCTTAAAACACCGACTGCAGAACAGCAGAAGACATTCTTGAACAAAGCTTCCGAATACGCAGATTCTATCAAGTTTGTTCATTCGGGCAATATTGATCTGGTGACGGAAAACCAGCTGAATTCGGTGGGAGTTATAATCTACGGAGAGGACATGTCGGAAATGGTTAATCTCCATAGAGGAACTAAAGCAGTATCATGGCCGGAAAAGAATGAGGTGGTAGTTGACATTTATTCAGCACAGAAATGCGGGCTTTCGGTCGGAGATAAGGTGATACTCAGGAACAGCGATTACAAGGAAACGGAAGTGGTTGTTTCCGGAATATATGATAACCATATTGGTGGTGTCATATATATATCCAAAGAAAGCTACGAAGCAGGTTTTGGTGATGCTCCCGACGTAAATACCGCATACCTGATATTTAAGGATGGCCTTGATGAACACAGAGCCGGAGCCAACATACAGAAGATGGAAAATGTGGCCTCTGTAAGCATCGTATCGGAAATGATGAAGAACGTAGACAGCATGCTTTCAAGTCTGGACCTGATTGTCCTGATTGTTCTCGTGTGTGCAGGTGCACTGTCCTTCATTGTACTTTTCAATCTGACAAATATTACCATTACGGAAAGACAGCGAGAAATTGCTACACTGAAGGTTCTGGGCTTTTTCCGAAAGGAACAGAACGCGTATATCTTCCGTGAAAATATTATCCTCACTGCCATAAGTGCAGTGTGCGGAATTCCTTTGGGACTTGCATTGCTTAAGTATGTCATGACGCAGATTAAAATTGACGGCATTTACTTCGGATGCAGACTTGCACCCATAAGTTACTTGCTGGCAGTAGTAATTACGATGCTGTTTACGGTGGTTGTTGATTTGACATTGGGCAAAAAACTTCGTAAAATAAATATGGCTGAGGCAATGAAAGCTATAGAATAATACGAGGGTTATATGGGCGAAACAAAGATGAAAAACGGTCTTGTGCTTGAGGGCGGAGCTATGAGAGGCATGTATACCGCCGGAGTTCTGGACGTTTTTATGGAAAACAATATTGAATTTGATAACATTGTGGGAGTGTCTGCAGGTGCCCTGTTCGGAATCAATTTTCTGACGAAACAGAAGGGCAGAGCAATTCGCTACAGCAAACGTTTTAACAGGGACAGAAGGTATATGGGCTTAGGAAGCCTGATTAAAACCGGAAACATTGTTAATACTGAATTTGCGTACAAAATTGTGCCCACAAAGTACGAGCCGGTAGATGACGAAACATTCATGAAGCAGACAACACCCTTTTATGCGGTTATTACCGAGGTGGAGAGTGGAGAAGCCGAGTATGTGAAGATTAACAGCGTTTATGAGCAGATGGACACTCTTAGAGCATCCGGTTCTATGCCCTTTGTATCAAAACTTGTGGAAATTAATGGCAAAAATTATCTGGATGGTGCTATCGCCGATGGCATTCCTTATAAGTGGATGCAGAAGCAGGGCTGCGAAAAGATTGTAGTTATTCTTACAAGAGATATTAACTACAAGAAAAGAAGGATGCCTGAGGCACTGATTCGTCTCTATTACAGCAAATTACCTAAAACAGCAGAGGCACTTCGTCACAGACATGAGATTTATAACGCGGCAACAGCGGAGCTTCGTGAACTGGAGAAATCAGGAGAGGTGTTTGTAATCAGACCTTCCGAGGAAATTCATATTTCGAAAATCGAAAAGAATCCTGATAAACTTCAAGCTGTGTATGATCTTGGACGAAAAGATGGCGCAGCCATGCTGCAAAAATTAAAAGAGTATATGGCTTAATATAAAATACAAGGGTAGAAAATCTTCCCTTGTATTTTTTTATTTTAGATGTATAATGAACGTGTTCATAAAAAGAACAAATAAGCAGAAGAGAAAACATATGCCAAAAATTTTACCAAATATCAAAGAGACAATACTGAAAAATGCAGATGCAAGACTTAAGGCAGAAGGCTACGAGGGCCTCAAAATGAGAGCATTGGCAAAAGACTGCAATATTGCCGTTGGAACGCTTTACAACTATTTTGATGGCGTGGATTCCATAATTGCAGAGATTACCATGGCGGACTGGAGAAAAATGCTTTCAGATATGGAAAGGGCTGCAACCGGCTGTGAAGATCTTACCACCGGAATGAGAGAACTTTGCAAGTGCCTTCAAGGCTTTGCGGAAAAATACAGACCCGTGTGGAATCAGTACTCCAATAAAAGCACTGCCGGCAGCTATATAGGTAAGTATCACGGCTTCATCAGAGCACAGCTGGCAGAACGAATTGAGCTTGTTCTTGAAACTTGTAAAAAGGAAAGCATGAAGCCATTAAGTGCAGTGCTGGCAGAGACAGTACTGGCATGCCTGGTCCATGAGGATATGGGCTTTGAACAAATTGAACTATTGGTGTCCCATCTGGCACCTTAAATGGAGGATAATATGAGCAGCTTTAAAGATTTGAGAATTGTTGACAACTTTTATCAGACATCATCGTTCTTCCCGATGCCTACAGTATGTATCTCCACGGTGAATCCGGACGGAAGTCTGAACATTGGTTCCTATTCACTGTGCTTCCCCTACTATATTGCGGGAAAAGGAAGATATGCAATGCTTCTGGAATGCAGAAATACCTCCAACACATGCCAGAATCTTATGCGTACTCATAAATGTGCATTAAACTTCATTACTGACGAAAAGGAGACCTTCAGAGAAGCAGTTCGCCTCGGTTTCCCCGGACCTTCAGCAGAAAAAATGAAGGACCTTAAGTTTGAAATGGAAGATGGTCAGGCAGACCCTTCTGATAAAAATCGTCCCCAGGTTATCAAAGGGGCATACCAGGTATTTGAGTGTACATGGGCAGCAGAACTGGAGGATGCAGGAAGGTTTGACGTCAATGATATTGATGACGGACATCCCGGCCCCTACAACAACTTTAACGGCATTACATCAAAATACGGTGCACACTTCATTCTCTACATCGACAAGATTCTCATGAAGGAGCAGTACTACAATGCAATCGTAAACGGCGTTACAAAGAAGGATTTCCCTCCCGTACCTGTTGATTACGGCTACAGAGATTCCACCAATTTCTGGTATACACCGTTCCCTCGCCTTAAGAAGCCTGTAGCTGAGCCTATTCCCGCTCCAAAGGAAATTGACATGGAATCCATCAGATATGCGGCTAATCGTGCGGATGATGTGGTCAAATTCAGCGATGACGCTCTTAAGAACTTTGTAAAGATCCCTCGTCCTTTCCTTAAAACCGTGCTTAACGGCTGTGTTCAGTGGGCAAAAGAGAATAATGTAACCCTTATTACTGACGAGCACGTGAAGATAATCAACGATAAGCGTAAGCAGGAGAAGGAGAAAAGATAATGGGTGAAATCAGCGTATTCATGGCAATAGTGGATTTTATTCCCGTTGTATTGTTTTTCATAGCTGCGGTTATTTTACAACGTGATCTTTATTCCCGTCTGGTGAAGGGAGCATATTCACTGCTTGCGTCAGGCTCAATCATGGTGCTTACAGGCGGCTTTTTCAAGGCTTTGTGGAAAATTCTGTATGCCCTTAACGTTTGCGACTATGTTCAGCTTAACCAATCGTTTTTCGTTATTCAGGCTCCCGGCTACATATTCTTTTTCCTTGGACTGTTAGGCCTGTTCTATAAGCCTGAGAAAAAGGGAGTAAAGACATATGCTGTAGCTCCTGTGGTGTTCACATCCACATTACCGTTTATAGTGCTGCAGGTACTTGGACTTGGTGGTGCCCAGATTGTTCTTATGATTTCCGGTTTCAAGAAGAAAAACTATTTCGCACCTGTATGCTTTGTTGTTTCATTCATCTGCATGCTGGGTATGGGATACCTTGGGGCAAAGTTTGACAGCTCCAGCAAGATGCACTGGTTGGCTCAGGTGACTAACACTATTTCAATGACAGCGTTCCTTATGGGAACTGTTTCACTTCACAAAAAAGGATTTGAAAGGGAGGAAATCAGATGAAAGTAGTACTTGCAGGTGCATTTGGAAAGCTGGGAAGTGATATTCTGCGTGCCCTTTGTGCCTCAGAACATGAACTGGTAGCTGCAGATGCAGTAATCAGAATCCCCGATGACGTTGACAAGAACAGATTTAAGACGGTGCAGATAGATGTTACAAAGCCCGAAACACTTAAGGGCCTTTGTGACGGTGCAGACGTGGTAATTACCACTATCGGACTTACCGGTGCTTCAACTCGTTTTAACAACTATGATATTGATTACAAGGGCAACCTTAACCTTATCAAAGAGGCCAAGGCTTCCGGCGTTAAGCAGTTTGCATACATTTCTGTAATCAATGCCGACAAGGGCGAAGGAATTCCTATGGTCCACTCTAAGTATCTTCTTGAGGAAGAACTTAAGAATTCAGGCCTTAACTACGTTATCTATCGTCCGACAGGCTATTTTTACGATATTGCCCATGTTTTCTGGCCTATGATCAAGAAAAAATCTGTGCAGCTTCTGAAGGTCAAGAAGGACCCTGTGGCAAATGTAATTGATACAAAAGATTTTGCAAGATTCATATTGGAAACCATGTGCGATAATAATAAGGTTTACAACGTTGGCGGTACAGAAACCTACACCTATAGAGAAATTGCGGAAATGTTTTACAATGCAGACGGAGTAAAAAATGGTCCTGTGAAGACAGTTCCCGCATTCATGATGGATGTTCTTGCAAACCTGCCGAAGATTAAGAAGCAAGGAAAATCCGATGTTCTGAAGTTCTCTAAATTCACTCTCTTAAAGGATTGCTATGGAGATACGGAAGTTCCGGGAAAGAGCTTTAAGGCATACATCGCAGAAAAGAGTTATGCACCGATTATTGAGGCTGAACTGAAAGCAAAAGAGGAGGCGTCACGTAAATGATTTTACATATAATTGTACTGGCAGCAGCATTACTGGGTTGTGCCATCGGATTTAAGCGATTTTTGTGGTTCCTTTCTATAGGATACGGCCTTTCCGTAGCAGTTATAGGCATAAGCGGACTTGTGTACGGAGGCGTAACAGGAGACCTTACAATAGGTACGGCGTTGGGATTCATCGTACTTACTGCGTACGGATTAAGACTTGGTATATTCCTCTTAAAGAGAGAGCTTAACAGCAAGTCATATAAAAAGATTTTGGCAACTAAAGTCAGCGGCAAAGAACCGCCGGTATTTGTCAAATTTGCTTTATGGCTTTGCGTTGGTGTTCTGTACATGGCTCAGACGGCCGGTGTTCACTTCCGCATGTTGAACGGAACAGCAGACGATGTAATGCTTTATGTGGGCATTGCGATTACGGTAGCAGGTGCGGTTATTGAGGCTGTTTCAGACAGACAGAAGAGTGCACAGAAAAGCAAGAGACCTGATATGGTTGCTACCGAGGGCTTATTCAGAATATGCAGATGCCCGAACTATTTTGGTGAAATTCTTGTTTGGACAGGCGTTTTCCTGGCAGGTATCATGACTTATGCAAATATAGGCCAGTGGATTACCGCAGTTCTCGGATACATTTGCATCGTATATGTTATGGTTGACGGTGCAAAACGTCTTGAAAAGGGTCAGAGTGAACGATATGGCAATAAACCTGAATATCAGGCATATGCCAATAAGACACCTATACTGATTCCTCTTGTTCCATTGTACCATCTTAACAAAACAAAATAGTTGTAAAGAATTTTAGAGTGAGGAGCTGTGATGGCTCCTCATTTTTCAATTGATTTTTTTTTGATTATGGATAATATATATAAATTGAATTGTATAAAATGAGGTGCTTAATATGAATAAAAAAACAGAAGTACTTACTATACTAGTAAGAATTATTGGGTGCCATGAGGTTAAAGGAAACGGTAAAACTGCCAGAATGATAATTTTTGACGGCGATTGTGACTGTGAAAATTTTAAGGGACACATTTTACAGGGCGGTGTGGACTCTCAAAAGGATTTTGAAGGAGAACCCTTTTCTTTGTCTGCAAGATACGTTCTGGAAGGTACTGATAAAGAGAATAACCCTTGCAGAATGTTTATAGAAAACAATGGTGGGATCGAAAACGGTATAATGAAAACAACGCCTATGATTGTAACGGACAGTCCTTGTCTTTCTTATTTACAGAATGAGAAGCTTGAGGGCTCAATCGAGGGCTGGGAAAAAGGAGTAATTATACACATATTCACATTGGAGTAGTTTTTGATATGAAAAAGCGTGAAGCAAAAAAAGAATTTACTCATGGATTGAAAATGGGTGTTCCGATTGGTATCGGATACTTTGTGGTGGCCTTCTCACTTGGTATAAATGCGAAGGTGGCAGGCTTTACAACAATTCAGGCTGGCCTCGCAAGTATGCTGCTTATGGCATCAGCAGGTGAATATGCGTTGTTTACTCTGGTGGCGGCAGGTGCGTCTTACGTTGAAATTGCGGTGATGGAACTTGTGGCAAATGCCAGATATCTGCTTATGTCCTGTGCGTTATCCCAGAAGCTTCATCCGGAAACAAAGTTCTTCCAAAGGTTTTTTATCGGACAGTCAATAACGGATGAGATGTTCGGTGCGGCTATCGGAAGAGATAAGTTCTGTACAGCTGTTTTCTACTTTGGAATGATGGCGGTTTCAATTCCGGGATGGACTATAGGAACAATGCTTGGCGTAGCAGTTGGAAATATTCTTCCGGCCAACATAGTTACAGCCCTTAGTGTGGGTCTTTATGGCATGTTTATTGCTATCGTTGTGCCGCCTTCAAAAAAGAGCAGGATTGTATTTTGTGTAGTGCTTGTTTCTGCGGCACTGTCTACATTATTTGCTTTCGCACCGCTTCTTTCAAAGCTTTCTGAGGGAATAAGAACTATTATACTTACTATCATTATTTCAGCCGGAGCAGCTCTTCTTTTCCCTGTGGATGATGATGGAAACATTATTGCGGAGAAGAAAAAGGAGGTAGCAAATGAACAGTAATATCTACCTCTACATTCTGGTTGCGTTTGTTGTAACGTATCTGATTCGTGTCCTTCCGCTTACACTTATCAGAAAGCCTATTACAAACAGATTCATAAAATCATTTCTCTTTTATGTACCTTATGTTACACTTACAGTAATGACGTTTCCGGCTATAGTTATGGCTACCGGAAGCGTGGTTTCCGGCCTCTTGGCAGCGGTTGTAGGCATATTGGTGGCATATTTTACAGAGAACCTGTTCCTGGTTGCAGGAGCTTCCTGTATTATTGTTTTTCTGGCGGAACTGCTTATTAATGTATTAAAGGGTTAAGGTATTTGGGGGATGAAAAGGAAAACACCGTATAATGTAATACTTATATCTGTGGATGCTGTATCAAAAGAGGACGAACAACGTCTTTTGCAGCTTCCGGTCTTTAAGTATCTTAAGGAAAACGGTACTTACTGCAATAATATGACTACGGTATTTCCAACAATCACCTATCCGATTCATACTTCAGCAATAACAGGCGTATATCCTGACAGACATAAAATCAATCATAATGAACCCTGGCAGGCGGATGTTCCTGAAGACTTGAGAAGATGGTACTGGGCAGTAAATGAAATCGGTGCAAAAACCTTATGGAAAGCGGCAGCTGAAAAGGGACTGAAGACTGCTTCATTATTGTGGCCGGTATCAGGAAAGGGAACAGGGGCGATTCGTTGGGACTTCCCGGAATGCATGCCTTTACGTGGCGAGAATCCTGTTATCAAATATTTTAAGTATGCTACAAAATCCTGGCTTGCCTACACCGAGCTGAAGTGGGGAGCAAAGGTGAGAAAAAGCATTAAACGTAATGATCTGGATGATTATTGCTGTTTCCTGGTGGAACGACTTCTGGAAAAGAAAAGAGTTCCGGAACTGATTACCGTACACTTTGCAGACACTGATTTTTCAAGACATGATCATGGCGTGGGCTCATCGGAAGATGAAAGAGCAATGCTTCATACCAATGACATGCTCCAAAGAATTATGGATGGGGTTCGTAAAAGGGGCCTGGAAGAGGATACAGTGTTTGTGGTAATGAGCGATCACGGACAGGAGAACGTTGACCATGGCTATATTCCTCTGGATTCTGTTCTTTGTGATGCAGGAATCGGTAGAGCACAGAGCATAGGAATGGGTGCCTACGTGTATGCGGATAATGAGCAAGATGCAATACGATACCTTGAAGAGCATAAGAATGAGCTTCATATCGAAAAGATACTTTGCAATGAAGAACTGAGGAAAATGCATGCTCCGAAGGACATAAGTCTGGCGGTTCAGGCAGAGACAGGGTACGGATATTCCGATAGAAATTGCGAATGCAATCATGTTGGAGATCATGGATTTGGAGTAGATCACCCTACGGCAAAGGCCTTATTGTGGCTTTGCGGAAAGCCCTTTGAAAAGGGTGCCGAAATAGACAGTGCAAGAATTGTTGACATAGCTCCCACCATTGCGGATATCATGCAATTAAGTATGCCGGATTGTGACGGAACGGTTATTAAACATAAATAAAAATGGAAGAGTTCAAATGCGAACTCTTCCTATTTTTTTAGTTATCATGCTTTAGCAGCTTTATTTTCTTCTTGAATTTCCCCGGCCTTCTTAAGGGCAAGCTTTGTAATAACGGGGCCTGTAAGCTCATATATTACTGTACCGCAAAGAATTACCGTTCTGATTTTCTGGCCATACTCGGGAACAACAGACATGGCAGTCGTTGCGAGACCGATGGCAACGCCGGCCTGAGGTGTAAGGGTAAGTCCAAGATATTTCTGTACAACCTTCGGAGCCTTCGAAAGCTTTGCACCAAGTCCGGCGCCCAGGAGTTTGCCGACAACACGGAATACAATATAGATGGCGCCGATAAGTCCGACCTTAGGAAGAATTGAAATATCCAGGTCAGCGCCTGAAAGGAAGAAGAACAACATAAAAATCGGAGGCGTTATACGGTCTGTAAGTTCAAATACCTTGTCTGCCTCACGGGAAGTGTTGGCATAAACAGCACCCATACCCATGCAGATGAGAAGCGACGAAAGACCTAAAATGTCTCCTAAGCCTATGCAGGCAAAGGTGATTGCAATTGCAGCGGAAATTCTGTTTCCACGTCCCGTAAACCACTTTGTAAGAAGACGAAGGATAAAGCCCATAAAGCCACCTAAAAGGATGGAGAGAACGATTTCGGCAATGGGTTTTACTATAGTCATAAGAATTGAATCCGAACCGCCGCTGGCAATAGCCTTTGCAATAGCAACAGAAATACTGAAGCACATAAGGGCGGTGGCATCATCCAGAGCTACTACAGGAAGGAGGGTTTCCGTAACAGGACCCTTGGCACGGTACTGCTTTACAACCATAAGTGTTGCTGCGGGGGCGGTAGCTGCTGCTATAGCACCGAGACACAGGGAGAAAGGAACATCGTGGCCTGTAATAATCAATACAAAATCAACTACCAGAACCGCAAATAAGGATTCAAGAATTGCTATTACTATGGGAGCCTTTCCGACCTTTTTCAGGTAGGAAATCTTGAATTCGGAGCCGATGGAGAAGGCGATGAAACCCAGGGCAACCTGAGGAATTATGCTTAATTCTTCAATGATTCCTGCAGGGAAAAGTTTCAACACATATGGGCCGAAAATGAGGCCGACAATGAGATAGCCGGTAACATTGGGAAGCTTGACTATCTTCATAAGCTTGCTCACAAGGAGACACAGAATAATGGCAATGGCTAAATATGTAAGAATATTTAATGACATTTTATTCCACTTCCCCTCTACTCATCAAAGCCGGAGACATAAGTGAGCGGAATTACAAACATAATACCTGAATTAGGCTCCTTAAGATTAACGGTTTTCTTTATTGTATTTCTTAACTGAACAACCTGCTCATCCTGAACAACGAAAA
Source organism: Lachnospiraceae bacterium (assembly GCA_024403375.1). Lineage (GTDB taxonomy): Bacteria > Bacillota > Clostridia > Lachnospirales > Lachnospiraceae > RGIG3528. Next base: position 11,543 of record JAKSRZ010000013.1, on the reverse strand, counting down.
GAGCTACCTTACAGCATTCCTTTTCTTCGTCACGAAGAATGCTTCTGAGCATACCGAACATGGGGAGATCTTCCATATTTGCCAGCTCCTCGCCCATTCCCTTACCATCGAGAATCGTACCACCGCGTACGCCCTCTGCAGCCAGGTTCTTTAATATTTCATCCAGTAATTTCTCTTTCTTTAAGATCAAAGTTAAGAGTTGCATAACAATCTCCTTTCAAAGACATTTTTATCAGTTGACTAGTATATACCGAAGTGAATAAAACGCAAGAATTATTTTATGAAAATGCACTAAAGCTTTTGGAAATGAATGGTCGACCTGTCTTGCAAATGCGATGATGCTGACATATAATCGGGAGGATAATGCAATTATAATTCGGAGGGATATATGATTAAGAGAAGCAGATTTGGAAACCCGATAGAAACAGAGGCAATTATTAACAAGCCTGAAGCAGTGGAATTTTCAAGCAAAAGGCTTATCAGAACAGATAACGGTTTTATCATAAATTTAAGTGAAAAGGAAATGGTTTTCGGCCTTGGTGAGAACGTCCGCGGCATAAATAAGCGAGGCCATATATATAAGAGCTATTGTGATGATAATCCTAATCATCAGGAAGACACCATGACGCTGTACGGAGCACATAACTTTTTTGTCCTGTCAGACTCAAAACTTGGCGTTTTTCTGGATACTCCATCAGAAATCACATTTGATATCGGATATACAAAAGCATCCGAATTCAGAATTGAGATTAATAAGCAGGACTTTGATCTTTACATAATTGAAGGAGAGTCCATTGATAAGGTGGTGCAGGAATTCCGCGGCCTTATTGGAAGAAGCTATATTCCTCCCCGTTGGAGCTTCGGTTACGGCCAGTGCCGCTGGAGCTACATGTCCTCCGACGAGGTAAGAACTGTGGCGGAGAATTATGAGAAGAACAATATGCCCATCGATATGATCTATCTTGATATCGACTACATGGAACGCTATAAGGACTTCACGGTAAACAAGGATACCTTTGGTGATCTTGATCAGCTGATAAGTGAAATGAAGGCAAAGAATATTCATCTTGTCCCCATTATTGATGCAGGAATCAAGGTAGAAGAGGGCTATGATGTATATGAGGAGGGCCGTGAAAAGGGCTATTTCTGTAAGGATGCGGACGGTGAAGATTTTATTGTAGGTGTATGGCCCGGAAGATGTTGCTTCCCGGATATGCTGAATTCCGAGGCTCGTGCATGGTTCGGAAATAAATATAAGGTGCTTACTGATATGGGCATTGACGGCTTCTGGAATGATATGAATGAGCCCGCCATATTCTATTCTGAGAAAAAGCTTAAGGAAGCATTCGGAAAGATAAAGGAGTTCGAAGGCAGTAATCTTGGTGTTGATAAGTTTTTTGAGCTAAGAGATATTTTCAACAGACTTGGAAACAGTCGTGAGGATTATGCAAGCTTTTATCACAACTATAGAGGACAGAAAGTGTGCCACAATGATGTGCATAATCTGTTCGGTTATTATATGACAAGAGGAGCTTCGGAGGCATTCGAAAGAATATCTCCCGATAAGCGTATTCTTATGTTTTCACGTGCTTCATATGTGGGAATGCATCGCTACGGCGGAATCTGGCAGGGAGACAATAAATCATGGTGGTCACACCTTCTTATGAACCTTAAAATGATGCCGTCCCTTAATATGTGCGGCTTCCTTTATACAGGTGCCGATGTGGGAGGATTTGGCAGCAATACTACAGAAGATCTTATGCTTCGCTGGCTTCAGCTGGCGGTTTTCACGCCCCTTATGAGAAACCATTCCGCAATGGGCACAAGACGTCAGGAACTGTATGCTTTTGAGGGAACGGAAAGATTCAAAAAGGTTCTGGATGTCAGATATAAGCTTCTTCCCTACATTTACAGTGAGTTTATGAAATCTGCACTGAAAAATACAATGATGTTCAGACCTTTGGCATTTGAATATACAGACGATGAAATTGCCTGCCACGTAGAGGACCAGCTGCTTCTGGGAGAATCCATAATGATAGCACCGATAGTAGAGCAGAATGCAATCGGAAGGACTGTTTATATTCCTGAGAGAATGCAGCTCGTTCGCTTTAAGGACGGCGAGGTAATAAGCGAAAAGATTTATGAAAAGGGTCATGCTTACGTAGAAGCAGCCTTGGATGAGGTGATTCTTTTTGTAAGAGAAAACAGAATCCTTCCTCTTTCTGAAGGCGGAAAAAATGTGACAGAAACAAATTTCAACGACCTTTCGTTGATTGCCTTCGGTGATGAGATAAAGCCATATGAATATTACAATGATGATGGCGAGAGTCCTGTCAAAGACGACTATGATAAATACATTTCCGTTTTGTCAAAATAGGAGAAATTATGGGCATAAGATTAGCAACAGCAGAAGACACAAAAGATATTTTAAGGCTTCTTATTCAGGTGAATAACGTACATGCAAAGCTTCGTCCTGATTTGTTTATCATGGACAAAACGAAGTATGATGAAGAAAGCCTCAGAAAAATAATTTCAGATCCCCAGAAGCCTATATTTGTGTGCATTAATGAAAATGGAGAGCTGTGCGGTTATGGATTCTGCCTTATTCAGAAATGGGAGGGCAATAATCTTGTAAGCCACAAGAGCATTTATATTGATGATATATGTGTGGACGAGGCTCACAGAAAGTCCCACGTGGCTACATCCATCTATGAGTACATCGTCGGCTGGGCAAGGGAAAACGGCTTTTATAATATTACGCTTAATGTATGGGATGGAAACGAACCGGCAATCGCATTTTATTCAAAAAAATGTGGAATGACTGTTCAGAAAACCGTAATGGAGCAGATTTTGTAAATGTCGGAGGAGACGGCAAAGAAAACGAGCGTAGGCTTAATGATTGGCTAATGAGCTTAGGCTGTTAGAATTATCGGAGACTGGTTTGCACATGGATTGGATTTTATTGACGCTTTTATATGGAGTAATCAAGGGCGTAAGAGACGTAGTAAAAAAAGAGTCGTTGAAGAAGAGTACCGTTGTAGAGGTATTATTCTTTTATACCTTGTTTGCGTTTTTACTGTGCATACCGGCTTCAAGAGATATAGGGAATATTGATCCAAGATTTCTTCCGCTGATTTTTGTTAAGGCATTTGTAATTTTTATCGCCTGGATACTCAGCTTTAAGGCAATTAAGGATCTCCCGCTCAGCGTATATGGGATTCTGGATCTTTCCAGAGTCCTTTTTGCCACTTTATTGGGGCTCCTGGTTCTCCATGAACAGAGCACCATAAACCAGATTATCGGACTTATTCTTGTATCGGGTGGTCTGCTTTTATTAAGGTTTGGAAACATAAGCAAGAAGAAGGAAAAAGAAAATGTCAAGCCCGTTATGGTGGTGCTGGCACTGCTGTCCTGTGCGTTGAATGCAGTTTCAGGTTTTCTTGATAAGGTACTTACGAAGGATGTAACCGCCTCACAGCTTCAGTTTTACTACATGCTGTTTCTGACGCTGCTTTATCTTTTTTACATGCTTTTCAGCAAAACAAAGGTAAGCGTCAAGGGTTCAATAAAGAATTACTGGATATGGATACTGGCAATATTATTCGTTATCGCCGACAAATCATTGTTTATGGCAAACGCCATTCCGGAAAGCAGAATAACAATAATGACCCTTGTAAAGCAGGCCGGATGCGTAGTGTCCCTTGCTGCAGGAAAATTCCTGTATAAGGAAAAGAATATGCTTCATAAATGCGTATGCACCGCGATTATTGTGGCCGGAATTGTTGTTGCCGTTATGTGACAGACAGCAATCATCAGTATTCATACAGCAACTAAAGAATAGTTTTTTGAAACCAATCATGCAAAAATACGTTTATCCTGATGTAACAAAGTTGATTATTATCAATCAAAATAGATAAGTCAGAGAGGTACATTATGAAGAAAACAGCAGCGATTGTTTTTATAGCAGCAATATTGTTTTTGACAGCCTGTGGGGCCAAAGAGGGGAATGCAGAACTACAGTATGCTCCTACAGGGACTTCGGTGGCAACAACTGAACCTGCAAAAGGACCTGAAGCGGCGGTAACTGAGCCCACAAAGGAGCCTGAAACAGAGGCAAACGACCCGGTGGTGGAGCCGGTGCAGCAGGAGAGCGTTGCAGAAACGTATGTGCTTGAGAATAACAAGGACGGGAACAGCGGTTATGCGGATTTTGTTTTTATTCATCTTAATGAGGACAAGACCTGCAGTGTCAATTTACCATTAAGCAGCAACAGTAAGGATTATATTTCAGGAAGATATGAGACGCGCGAAAACACCGTCGTTTTACATCTTAATGGATATAGTGACGTATATTTTGATAAAGAGGACGATACATTGATCTTTAATCTGGAATCAACAGGAAAAAGCAATATAACCGATAGAATCACTCTCTCAAAGAACGCCAAGTTCAGGAAGGTAATAGATTGGGATGTGGCCGGAAAAGCAGGTTTTGAGGAGCAGACTATTTTAGGCGGCCTTATTGCTTTTGAGGCACAGGTTGTAAGAACAAATGGTTATGTGGACGGAGCAAAGTACCCGAAGAGCGTTGTTATAACAAGCAGAGCGGAACTTGATGAATACTATAACCAGAATAAGAACACATATAACCTTGGAACAATTGATTCGACGTCCGTAAATTTCATCAAAAAGTGTGAGAAATATGATGACGCATTTTTTGCAGAGAACAATCTGGTGCTTATTCTGCTTGAAAGCGGCAGCGGTTCCGTGAGATACGATATCAACAGCGTAAACAAGACTAAGGACGGGATTATGGTAGGGATAAATCCCAGAATGCCTGAGGTTGGTACAGCTGACATGGCCGAGTGGCACGTTATTCTGGAAATTTCGAAAAAGGATGTGAGCAAGGAAACAAAAATAGAGGTTTCCATGATATCTTCCACACCCAAGGTGAACGAAAGCATTTCTGACGGAGGACTTAAAGTGGATATTGACTTGAAAAAGGTACTTGATACAAAAATTCCCGTGTTGGTTGAATCAAAAAAAGCCGGTGTGAATTACGGAAAGGTTACACATTTTACTTACGACTCAAAGACTACAGGTCTTACAAGAGGTGCCAACATTCTTTTACCTGCGGACTATGATGCAACAAAAGAATATCCGGTTCTTTATTTCCTTCACGGTATTTTCGGAGACGAAAACAGCATACCCGGTGATGCAGGAAATCGCATTGCAGAGATAACCGCAAATCTTGTGGCGGATGGCTCGATTGAGGATATTATCGTTGTGTTCCCCAATATGTTTGCCAAGACAAATCCTGCCGCAGTACCTGCATTCAGTGCAGAGGGCGTATGGCCGTATGATAATTTTATTAATGATCTTGTAAATGATCTGATTCCTTACGTTGAGGCAAACTATTCTGTTAAAAAGGACAGAGACCATAGAGGACTGATTGGCTTTTCTATGGGCGGCAGAGAGACTCTTTATATCGGAACAAGACGTTCTGACCTGTTTTCTGTAATAGGATGTATTGCACCTGCTCCCGGAGTAACTCCCGGTAAAGATGGATTTATGACACATGAGGGTCAGCTGTCTGAAGATGAGCTGGTTGTTTTACAGCAGGATGAGTATCCTCTTGATTTGCTTATGGTATGCTGCGGAACAAAAGACGGAGTTGTAGGCAAGTTCCCGGAGAGCTATCACAACATTCTTACAAGGAATGGAGTGGAACACGTATGGTATGAGGTTCCCGGTGCTGACCATGATAATAGTGCGATTAAGAGCGGTTATTTCAATTTTCTTGTGAGATGGGGCAAGTTGATGTCTGAATAGAAGGCAAAAAAAGTCCGGAACGGTAATGAGCGTTTCGGACTTGTTTTTTTATGTTATGCGTTTTCTCTGTCTTCGGCAATAAGCTGTTCGGCAGTTTTTAGTATGCGATTGCAGTAATTATCGAAATTGGCACGTTCTTCAGGTGTGAGACATACCAATATTTTTTCAAGCCACTCATCATGAGCTGTACGAAGGGCTCTGCTGATTTTTTCTCCTTCGGGGGTTATTGAAAGCATTTTTCTGCGGCGATCCTGTTTGTCAATGTTTCGAGTAACAAGACCCTTATTCTCCAAACACAAAAGTGCTTTTGCAACAGTTGTTTTATCAAGCTTCAAAGATCTTGCAACATTATCCTGAGAACATAACGGATTCTGGTGAATGTAGGTGCAGATTTTGCACTCAGTCTCGTTTAGTGACGGACCATCTGCATTTCTTGCTAAAAAGCCTCTTTCGCAGTTTAATAAAACATTAATTCGTAAAAAATCCATTGAACACCTCTCTGATATAACCTAAAGCTTATTGCCTTGCATTATAGCTGAAAAAAGTATTATAATCAATGTAAAACGTTAAACTTATTGGGAAGTTTTCATAATTTTTAAGTTGGGATTGAAAAGGAGAAGAGTATGGCAAAGATTACAGTAAATCCTGCATTTAAGGTGGGGGACATTTCTCCGAGACTTTACGGTACTTTCGTGGAGCCTATCGGAACAATCGTGAATGGGGTTATGTATAATCCTAAACATCCGACAGCGGATGAGCAGGGATTCAGAAGGGATGTTATTGATGTCCTTAAGGAAGCAGGAATGAAATATGTACGTCTTCCCGGCGGTAATTTTGTTTCATGCTGGAACTGGAAGGATTCCATAGGCCCTAAAGAGGAGAGAAAAACGCATCTTGATATGGCCTGGTATCAGTATATTACAAATGAGGTGGGACACGACGAGTATCTGCAATGGGCGGAGAAGTGCGGTGCCGAGGCTCTTTATACAATAAACATGGGCACCGGCGATATGCAGTCAGCCATTGATCTTGTGGAATATACTAATCATGAGGGCGGTACCTGGTGGTCTGATTTAAGAAAGAAATATGGTCATGAGAAGCCCTATGGTGTAAAGCTTTTTTATCTTGGTAATGAAATGGATGGCCCTTGGCAGCTGGGCTCCTGGGATAAGGATCCCCGCGGCTATGGTGTCAGGGTCAATGAGACATCAAAGGCCTGCAAGTGGGTGGATGCATCGATTGAAACCGTTGTATGCGGCAGTTCGGCACCATTTATGGCACATTTCCCGGAATGGGATGAAACTGTGCTTACTGAGTGCTACGAGTCAGTAGACTATATCTCCGTGCATCACTATCATATTGCTCCTCCCGGAGACTTAAAGTCACTTCTTGGCGGATCGGTTTATTATGAGGACTTCATAAACACAGAAGTTGCCATGCTCGATCTTGTTGCCGCAAAGCTTCGTACACCTAAAAAGGTTATGATTTCTTTTGACGAGTACGCAAGCATGATGAGACCTTTAAGAGAGCCTCGTCCCGGTTATGGCTATCATAATATGGTGGAGGACCATTATAAATTCGACCCCAATCGTCAGTACATACTTCATGATCCTGACAATATGAAGCACTTCCAGTTCCCAGGTGGGGATATGGTTCATGCCCTTACCCTCGGAGGAACTCAGCTGGCATTCCTCAGACATGCGGACAGAGTAAAGATTGCGTGCTACACAAGCGGAATCGGTGCACTTTGTGCTTCTGATCACGATCACGTATGGAAGAGTGCATCTTACTATGTGCTTACCCAGCTTATGAAGTACGGCCATGGAGTTTCTTTGCAGGTGGCAGTGGATTGTGAGCGTTTTGATATCCCCGGCTATGCCATAGATGATAATTCTCAGTATACAGGCAAAAAGAACCTTCCATACATCGACAGTGCAGCTGCGTATGACGAGGAAAGCGGTGACTTCACACTGTTTGTGATTAATCGCCATGAAACTGATGCAATGCCTTTGGAGCTTGATATGAGTGCTTTTGAGGGATTCAAGCTTGATAAGCATATTGAACTTTACAGTGATGACTTTGAAGCAAAGAACAGCTATGAGGAGCCTGACAAGGTTGTACCTCATGACAGTAAGGCGGCAAAACTTGAGGGCGGCAGATTCGTTACCGAAGTAAAACCTCTTTCCTGGAACGTTATCCACTTTTCAAAATAAGTATGAATAAAGAACGATCAATTCAGCAAACAACACTTTTGGTGTTTATTGTGTTGCTTTTGTTTTTCGGAACGATTTTCATTACGGCTTCGTCCATAATTACGAGACACTCCACAAAAGAACTGCAGAAGCGAGCTTCCGAGACCGCTCTCAATAACGTGTCCACATACATGGACGCCAGTATGAAGAACTATAATTATGCATCCCGTCTGATTATGGTAAACGAGAGGGTGGTCCACTTCTTAAGGGCAAATCTGGCGGATAAGAGCATGGCTTATGAGGCCCGAATGGGAATATACGAAATAACAAATATGTATTCCTCCATAAGCCACATCGATTCTGTTTATGTTTTCCGTATAGACGGGGACTATGCCAATACCGGTAAGGGTGAGTACTACGTTGATTTCGACAACGAAGAAAAGGAACGCATATTAAGTGAACGAGGCAGGGCGATTCTGGCGGTAAACTGCAACGGAATGCTGCTGAAAAAAGATGATACTCCCATGCTTACCCTTTCACGTGCAATTTATGATATATCATCTCAGGAACTGATTGGAATACTTGTAATAAACATAAATACCGAGGCCTTTTCCGAGATGCTTTCCCTTCAGCAGGCAGCCGGCATGTGCCTTCTGGATACTCAGGGCAACTATCTGTGTGGTGACTTTGAGCTTAAAAGACTTTACACTGACGCATTTAACAGTACGGAGATTACTTCTGAGGAAAGCAAATTTAACGGTACCAGAACAACTATCTCCGGATACAGCCCCATATCGCCTCTTGTAATAATGTGTGCGGGAACAAGAGTGGCAAAGGCGTTACCATCGGAAACCTCAATGGCACTTCTGATGATTATTACAGCGTTTCTTATCTCGATTTTGTTCCTGATCTGGTTTATATCTCGTAATATTGCTAACCCAATATACAAGCTGGATGAGGCGATGGAACGTACCAAGTCTTCAGGATGGCTTAAACGCATCGACGAACAAATGCCCAATAACGAGATAGGACGTCTGGCAGAAAGCTATAATGGAATGATTGACTATCTGAATGAGCTGTTCAATCGACTGATTGAGGAAGAAAAAAACAATCAGAAGGCAGAAATGAGGGTTCTTCAGGAGCAAATAAAGCCCCATTTCCTGTACAACACTCTGGAAACCATCAGCTACCTTGCCGTGCAGGAGAATGCTGAGGAGGCTCACAGTGCTCTGGAAACACTTGGCAGCTTCTACAGAAACTTTTTAAGTAAGGGGGACAGGGAAATTCCATTAAGGCGAGAACTGAAAATAACTCAGGACTATCTTGCTTTGCAGAAGCTTCGTTATGGCGATACCTTTACTGACGAATATGATCTGGATGAGCGGACTATGGACTGCGTTGTTCCTAAACTTATTCTGCAGCCACTGGTGGAAAACAGCATCTATCACGGTGTCAGACCCAAGGGTGAACAGGGAATCATCCGCATTACCACAAAAATGGAAGAAGACGGAATTGTTATTAAGGTTTACGATTCGGGCGTGGGAATGACAAGGGAGCAGATAGAATCAGCCTTAACACCGGATAAAGAAGACTCCAAGAGTATGATTTCAGGTTTCGGTCTCCATGGTACAATAAATCGAATAAGATACTATTGCGATGGTGACGATGTTGTTAAGATAACCAGCGAACCCGGGGAATTCACTGAGTTTGAAATATATATACCCAAAATGAAAGAGGTACGAGAGGGAATATAATGTACAGAGTTATGATTATTGACGATGAGACATCGGCGAGAAAATTGCTGCACGCATCAATAGACTGGGAGGGGCTTGGCCTGGAATTTGTGGGAGAAGCCGCCAGCGGCATAGAGGCAATAAATATCATAGATGACTTGCGTCCTGATATTGTTTTTGTTGATATCTTCATGCCCTTTATGAACGGAATAGAGTTTACAAAAGTGGCCACTCAACGCTACCCGAATCTTGTTATCATCGTGCTGACCGGATTTGATGACTTTGAGTACGCAAGACAATGTGTTTGCCTCCCTGTTGTAGAGTACATGCTTAAGCCTATAGTGAGAAAGGACGTTCAGGATGTGCTTATACGAGTAAAGGATATCCTGAAGAAACGTAACATTCACGGACAGGACAGAATGGGTGATCCGGAAATAAACCCCACAGCTATAGACCAGATTGTGGCGTATATTAAAGAAAACTATACGGATTCGGAAATAAATCTTGCATCCGTTGCACAGCAGTTCGGTTTTAATTCAAGCTACCTCAGCAGAAAATTCAAACAGGAGACGGGACAGAGCTTTGTGGATTTCCTTCTGAAATGTCGAATGGACAGGGCTATAATATTGGCACAGTCCGGCAAAAAAATGTTTGAAGCCGCAAATGAAGTAGGCATACCTGACCCGAATTATTTTGGACGCTGCTTCAAAAAATATACAGGAATGAGCTTTTCTGAATACAAAGGATAAATTACGACATCCCATGTAAAAATTTTACATGGGTTTTTTTTATTGTTTTTTGGCATAATGCACTGAAACATTGTTATTCTTGTGGCTATTTGAGGTGAAAATGCCATCAAATGCGTGAAAATCTTTGTGCACATTGCACAAGTTTAGTGAGAAAAGTGTAAAGAATTTGTTAAAAAAGTAAAAACAATGCTTATTTATGTAAAAAAAGTGTGTTCTTTCATTGTGATTTTGCACATATAATTATGGCTACAAGAAAAGGAATGACGAAAGGAGTGACTGGCGTTATGAAAAGAAAAGTCATCGCTCTCATGCTCGCTCTTCTTATGATTTTAGCAGCTTGTGGCAGCCCCACAGGAAAAATCAACGACAAAGTTGTCGGCAGCTGGGCTTTTAATCATGATGATACAACGGAGTTTGCCGAATTCAGGGATGACGGAACTGCGGTGTACGACGGGAAAAAATATACATACACAACAGACGATACATTCATTATTCTGAAGGATAAGAATGGTTCCGAGACTAAGCTGAGATATGAAATGACTCAAAAGGGAATGAACCTCTGCAGAATTCAGACATATGTCCGTATGGATGGTTCTGATGGCATAGTAGGCTATTGGCTGGATGAAATAAACAGCTGGACCTTTGAGTTTACCGAGGCAGGAACCTTCCGCGAGGACGGAGCCTTCACGGGACATTATGCAACCGGCAGCAACGGTGAACTGAAGCTTATGTATGAGAGAAGCTTCGAGGATACGCTGTGCTATTACACCATTGAGGGAGACAAGATAATAATCGAGTATCCTTGGCCTATGGTGAAAACAGCTAAATAACTTTGGTGTATATGGGAAACCCATTTACATAAATAAACACATATTTTTCTAGGAGGGAAATTATGAAAAGAATTATTGCTTTAGTTATGGCAGTTCTGATGATCGTTTCTCTTGCAGCTTGCGGCGGCGCTAAGACACCTGCCGGCAGCGATGACAAGGCAGACGCTAATCAGGGAGGAGACTCCAAGAAGGACATCACAATGTGGTGTA
>JAKSRZ010000129.1 GCA_024403375.1 Lachnospiraceae bacterium | reverse complement strand
GCCGCAAGGTCTGCCTCGCTTGTGGGTGCGGGTGCCGGCTCCGGTGCAGGTTCAGGTTCGGGTTCGGGTTCAATCACTGCAGATGATACAAGGTCACCAAATATCTCCGAATTGATTTCGTCTATTGATTTATCATCGTCATCGTCTGCAGATGCAAGGAGTGCCGCAATGTCATCATCACTCATAAGTCCATCCATGAGAGGATCTTCTGCTGCAGGTTCTACCTCTTCTACAGAATCAATAACTTCTGCGGGCTCATTAATTTCCGCAAGATCAACAGGATCAACAGACTCAATAGGTTCAATAGGTTCAACAAGCTCCACAGGTTCTGTCTCTTCTGCTTTTTCAACCTTTACAGGCTCCTCTGCGTTCATAGCCGCCTCAACCGCTGCCACAATGGGTTCCGGGACGGGTTCTTCCACATGGAGGATTTCAGGTGTGACATAATCCGGCTTGATTCCGGGAACTGCCGCCATAGGTGCCATTACTACAGAAGGAGCAGGTGCATAGTTGGGAGAAAGCACTGCTGCTTTTGTAGATACGCTGGCTACAGTTGAAGCATGATTTGCTATATTATCAAGTATCGCACGATTCTTGGACAGTTCTTCCTTGATTTCACTGCCGACACCGCTGAATTCACCTGCCATGGCCGCCATTGTTCCTGAAAGGGCCTCCAGAGAGCCTCTCTCATTTTCTGCAACCTGACGTGCATTTTCTTTATTGTACTTAACTATTGTTTTGATGCCTGCATTCTGCTCATCAATAAGCTGATCTAACTTTTGTTGAAGACGCTCCATCTGCTCTTCTTGAGCGTCGGAGTTTTTCTTCATGGCAGCAAACATTGCACGGCTTGTTCTGTCCAAAGAGGATACCTGCTCCTCAATTGACTTTCTGAACTCATCCTCGGCACGCTGTCTGTCCTCTTCTTTTACCTCATCAAGCGCATCCTGTGCCTGAATAAGGTCATCTATTACCGCTTCCTTTGAGGAGAACAATTCGTTAAGGAAGAAATATGCTGTTCCCATAAGAATGAGGCACGCAAGTGCTACCAGCCAGTATGTATCGTGGAACTCCAGGAGGATAAATGCCGAAACAAAGCAGGCTGCGGCAAACAGTACGCCTCCTACTATTTTAAGCCCTACATTGTTTTTTTTCTTCTTTTCTCCTTCATATCCACCATAAACTTTCTTTTTAAAGCTACCAGTCTTTTTTCCCATGAACTTCTCCTTATTTTAAGTCTTTTTGCACGCAAAAACGAAAGACCTTTTTGTCCAATATTCATTATAACAATTCTCATTTTTTTGTAAACTTAAAAAAACCTAAAATACCACGGTTTTATCTTGAAAAATGGAACTTTCTGACATATTCTCATAGGGAAATGTGAGGTTTTTTATGAAGTTTCTTTTAGTCGGAATCAATTCAAAGTACATACATACAAATCAGGCTCTTAAAACATTGTCCGCGTATACCGAATCCGTTATGGGGCCTGATGGCCGGCCACTTTCAAACCATCTGGAGTGCGTTGAATATACGATAAATCAGCAGCAGGAACAGCTTGTATCGGACATTTATCAGCGACATCCGGACGTGATAGGTATCTCCTGCTATATCTGGAACGTTTCCATGGTGGAAAAAATTATTCCTACGTTGAAAAAGCTTATGCCCGCTGTGGACATCTGGCTGGGCGGGCCGGAGGCATCATATAAGGCTCATGGTTTTGATTCGTTGTGTCGTGGAATCATGCGTGGTGAGGGAGAACGGATTTTTGCCAAAGTATTAGGGGCCTATGTATCCGGTTCAGATGCCGTAGCTGCTCTTCCCTTTGTGATAGAGGAAAACTCTGTTATGAATCTGGACGATATTCCATTTCCCTATTACAACCAGCCCCTTCCTGAAAACAAAATCGTGTATTACGAAAGCAGCCGCGGATGTCCGTTTCGCTGCAGTTACTGTCTTTCCTCCATCGAAAAAACCGTTCGTTTCCGAAGCCTCGATCTGGTGAAAAATGAGTTAAAATTCTTTCTGGATAATCGGGTAAAGCAGGTCAAGTTTGTAGACAGGACCTTTAACATAAATCATGACAGAACTCTGGAAATTTGGGAGTTTATTCAGAAAAATGATAATGGAATAACAAACTTTCATTTTGAAATCTCCGCTGATCTTCTTAACGACAAGGAGTTACTGCTTCTTTCAAAAATGCGTCCGGGTGCGGTTCAGTTGGAGACTGGTGTTCAGTCAACAAATGCTACAACCTTGAATGCAATCCATCGATTTGTGGAATTTCAGAAAATCAAGGCCAACACCCTTAAAATACAGGCTTTCAGAAATACCCATCAGCATCTTGACCTTATTGCGGGGCTTCCTTATGAGGATTATGAAAGCTTTGGACACTCCTTTGATGATGTATATCAGCTTCGCCCCGACCAGCTTCAGCTGGGATTTCTGAAGTTGCTTCAGGGCTCGGAAATGGCGGAACGTGCCGATGACTTCGGCATCGTGTGTTCAGACAATCCCCCCTACGAAGTTCTTTACACCAAGTGGCTCACATACGACGATGTATTAAAGCTTAAGCGTATCGAACAGGTATTGGAACTATATTACAACAGCAGCCAGTATAACCACACCCTTAGGCAGCTGGAGCAGGCCTTTTCAAGACCTTTTGAACTGTATGAAGCCCTCTCTGACTATTTCAGGGCTTACGGATATACGGATGTTTCCAAGCGAAGACTTGATTATTATGAGATACTTCTGGCCTTTGCGTGTGAAAAGGACAAGGAAAATTCGGCACTTTACAAGGAATTGCTTACACTTGACTGCTATCTCAGAGAAAACCTTAAGAGCCGTCCTTCCTTTGTGACCAGGGATGAAATAAGCCGCGAAGATTTTGACCGTATCTACCGCGAAGCACAAAGTTCCGGCTTCTTCCGAGACTACGGAGACGTGCCTCTTCGCACAATACAGCACATGACTCACCTTGAGTTCTTTGCTGTCCCATCACCTCACTACGTTTTGTTTGATTATTCCTGCAAGGATCCTATAACCTTCGAATGCAGAACCATAAATTTCCCGCATATTGGTCCTTGATGACAAAAACAAAACAATAATTGAATACTCAAATCCTTAAAAAGATGTTATACTAACGGCAAATTTTTATATTTTTATAAAGGAGAAAAAATATGAACATTGTAGTTGGACAGTCCGGCGGACCTACAGTAGCAATCAACGCATCACTTCTTGGTGTATACAAGCAGGCAAGAAAGTGTGACGCTGTTGACACAGTATTCGGCACAGTTAACGGTATCGAGGGTATCATCAACGATCATCTTATCAATCTCAACGAGCAGTTGGATACAAACGAAAAGATGGAGCTCCTTAAGGTTACTCCTTCCACAGCTCTTGGCTCATGCCGTTATAAGCTTCCCGATGTATCAAAGGCTCCCGAAGTATTCGAGAAGATTTTCGCAACATTAAAGAAGCACGATATCGGTGCATTCTTCTACATCGGCGGAAATGACTCCATGGATACAGTTGACAAGCTTTCCAAATATGCAGCTGAGCATGGCGAAAACATCAAGTTCATGGGCGTTCCCAAGACAGTTGATAACGACCTTTGGACAACAGACCACACACCCGGCTTCGGCAGTGCTGCAAAGTATGTTGCAACAACACTTTCCGAAATCGTAAGCGACAGCTCCGTATATGATGTAAAGTCAGTTACAATCGTTGAAATCATGGGCCGTGGCGCAGGCTGGCTTACAGCTTCTTCCTGCGTACTTCGTGCAAACGGAATTCAGGCTCCTCACCTTATTTACATCCCTGAAGCAGAGAATTTCTCCGAAGAGAAGTTTGTTACAGATGTTAAGGCACAGCTTGAAAAGACAAACACAGTAATCGTAGCAGTTTCCGAAGGTATCGAGCTCGGCGATGATTCCTTCAGATCCGGCGCTGTAGATAATTTCGGTCACAAGTATCTTTCCGGTATCGGCAAGCTTCTTGAGAACGTTGTTAAGGAAAAGGTTGGCTGC
>JAKSRZ010000128.1 GCA_024403375.1 Lachnospiraceae bacterium | reverse complement strand
TTCTATCATTGCTCCGTATATTAAACTGGTTATATACTTTGGAATAAGCATATCGAGAGCATCTATCTCGTTAGGTTCGAAGTTCATCAGTGTATTATCATCTGTTGAATCTTTCTCACTGCCATCTTCTACGCTTTCTTCGTTGTTCTGTGATATATCAACAGGAAGCAACTGAAGCATTGTAGGTATATGTGACACCGTATTTTTAAATCCGGTATACGCAAGATAAATCTCGCTTATTAATCCTTCTTCAAAATCAGAGAGAAGCTGCTGACTGATTTTCATTGCCTCAGCATATACTGGCTCTTCAATCATATCAGAATAATCCTGCACAATATCATAATTTCGGCCAAGGGCTTCTTTTCCCTTCTTACCTATTGCATAGATTGCAAGATCTTCATTTGCAAGTTCTGATTTTGTTATCAGTTTAACAACATTAGAGTTATAACCACCTGCCAGTCCTCTGTTTGATGTAATAACTACAACTGCTTTTCGACCATTCTCACCACTCTTTAAGTATTTGTGGTCAATGAATGATGACTTTCTCGAAATAGAATTGATTGTCTCATACATTGCATGGAAATAAGTCTTAGAACTTTCTGCATTGGCTTTTGCTCTCTGGAGTTTAACTGTGGAAACAAGTTTCATGGCTTTGGTAATCTGCTGCGTGCTCTGGATACTTCCTTTGCGACGCTTTATGTCTCTCATTGAGGCCATAGTCAAATTCCTTTCTATCGGTCAAACCGATGCCATTTTACTTAAAGCTTCCGATAAACTCATCAAGTGCTTTCCTTAAGGTTCCCTCTGTTTCTTCAGACATAACCTTCTTGGTAGCAATACTATCAGGAACTTCAGGGTACTTAGTATCAAGGAACTCAAAAAATTCCTTCTCAAATCTTGTAACATCCTCAACAGGAATGTTCAAAAGATACTTCTTTGTTACAGCATAGATGATGATTACCTGATACTGAACCGGTACAGGTGCATACTGAGGCTGCTTAAGAACTTCTCTGATTCTTTCACCCTGAGCAAGCTTTTCTTTAGTATCCTGATCAAGTTCTGAACCAAACTGTGCAAATGCTGCAAGTTCTCTGAACTGTGCAAGCTCTACTCGAATAGGAGCTGCAATCTTCTTCATAGCCTTAATCTGAGCGGCACCACCAACTCGTGATACTGAAAGACCTGCATTGATAGCCGGACGGAATCCTGAATTGAACATTTCTGTTTCAAGATAAATCTGTCCATCTGTAATCGAAATAACGTTTGTAGGAATGTATGCAGATACATCTCCTGCCTGAGTTTCAATAATAGGAAGTGCTGTTAATGAACCTCCGCCGTATTCATCAGACATTCTCGCAGCTCTTTCAAGCAATCTTGAATGTAAGTAGAATACGTCACCCGGATAAGCTTCACGTCCGGGTGGACGACGAAGAAGCAAAGAAAGTGTACGGTATGCAGCAGCATGCTTTGTCAAGTCATCATAGATAACAAGAACATCCTCTCCATTTTCCATCCACTCTTCACCGATAGCACATCCTGAATAAGGAGCTATATACTGAAGGGGAGCAAGTTCTGATGCAGATGCAACAACGATTGTTGTATAGTCGAATGCACCATATTCTTCTAATGTCTTAACAATTGAAGCTACAGTAGAAGCCTTCTGACCTATAGCTACATAAATACATTTAACTCCCTGTCCTTTTTGATTAATAATGGTATCGATGGCAATAGCAGTCTTACCTGTCTGTCTGTCACCGATAATCAATTCTCTCTGGCCTCTTCCGATAGGAATCATCGAATCGATAGCCTTAATACCTGTCTGAAGGGGTGTGTCAACTGACTTACGTGTAATAACACCAGATGCAACCCTTTCAATCTTTCTGAATTTATCTGTCTGAATGGGACCCTTTCCATCAAGTGGCTGTCCTAATGCATTGACAACTCGTCCCAGCATAGCATCACCAACAGGAACCTCAACAACTCGTCCGGTAGTCTTAACCGTATCTCCTTCGTTAATGTTCTTATGGTTACCAAGAAGAACTGCACCTACATTGTCCTCTTCGAGATTCAATACCATTCCGTAAATCTCTCCGGGGAACTCAAGTAATTCTCCCTGCATTGCGTTTTCCAGACCATGCACACGTGCAATACCATCAGCAACCTGAATAACTGTACCCACGTCTTTAACTTCAAGTTCTGAAGCATAGCGTTTAATCTGCTCTTTAATAACTGAGCTGATTTCTTCCGGTTTCAAATTCATGAGTCTTACGCACCTTTCCTAGATTATAAATGTAACGCTAACAGCTCACGCTGTAGTTTATCAAGCTTCGTCTGAATACTACTGTCAACGACTCTGTCTCCAATTCTGATCTTCATACCACCAATCAGAGCCTGATCAACATCGTAATGCATTTCCATTGCCTTAAAGGATGTTGTTTCAAGAAGTTTTGCCTCAATGCTCTTCTTCTGACTATCCTTTAATTCAACTGCAGTAGTAACTAAAGCAACTCCAATTCCTTTCAGTCGCTTAACTTCATTGATGAAGAAATCCAGAATTTCATCTATCTGATCATATCTGTCTTTCACAACAATCAAGTGTAAGAAGCCTAAAAGTTCTCCTGATATACGTCCTTCAAAGACATTTTTAAGAACCTCAAGCTTTTCTTCTTTCAGAATCTTTGGATGATTCATCAGTTTTCCGAAATCGGTGTTTTCTTCAAGGATATCCTGAATTCCTGTAACTTCTTCCAGAAATTCATCTTCTTTTCCTTCCTCGACAGCAAGTTCAAACAAAGCCTCTCCATATGTTTTTGAGATTAGCTTAGCCATGTGCTATCACCTATTTCCTTTAATGTCTCATCCACTAATGTTTCCTGAACAGTTGTATCTATTGAAGCTTTTACTACCTTGCCAGCCATTAATGATGCCAAGACTACCATTTCTCTCTTTACATCATCTGCAGCCTTCTGCTTCTCCAATTCAGCTTCTGTTCTGGCTCTTTCAAGTATTCTAGCAGCTTCTTCTCTTGCTTCGTTCACAATTCTCGTCTCATTGTCGATAGCACGCTTTCTGGCGTCTGCAAGGATGCCCTCGGCCTCCTTTTCAACTTCCTTGAGTTTAGAAGCATACTCTTCTTTCATAGCTATGGCATCTGCCTCATTTTTAGCGGCATTGTCCAATTCATCCTTAATCTTATTTTTTCTTTTTTCCATCATATCCCTTAAAGGATTAAACAGGAAATAAGAAGCCACAAGGAAAAGAACGAAAATAGCTATTATCATGAGCGCAGCATCTTGAAGCAACTGAAGATCTAAGTCAAATACTCTGTTCAATTCAAATTCGCCGCCCATAGTATTTCCTTTCTATACCAACCTTAACTTTTGATTCAAAATAATTATTTTGTAAGAGGCTGAACGAACAAAAGGATAATACCGATAAGCAAACCATAAAGACCTGTTGTTTCTGCTACAGCCTGACCAAGTAACATGGTAGAAGTAATATCTGATTTAGCACCGGGATTTCTTCCTACTGCTGAAGCAGCGTGACCTGCTGCGATACCCTGTCCTACACCAGGTCCGATACCTGCGATAAGAGCAAGTCCTGCACCAATTGCTGAACATCCTTTAATAAAGCTGTCATTAAATTCCATTTTTTATTCCTCCTTATTTATAGGTAATAAATACCACAAAAGTACCAATTAAAATTATGCTTCTTCAGTTGTACATGCATCTGTGATGTATGTCATTGTCAACATACAGAATACATATGTCTGAATCGCACCTGAGAACAAATCGAAATACACATGTAATGCAGCTGGCCAGATTATAGCCAATTTTCCGAGCAATGTGTAAATCAATGCCATAATTGCTGTTCCTGACAAAATATTTGCGAACAAACGCAGTGAAAGCGATATCGGAACCGCAAAATCTCCGATTAGGTTAATCGGCATCCAGATTGGCCAAGGATCCATTAAACCTTTCAACACTCCTTTGGGTTTCTGATGCTTAAACTTATTAAAGTGAATCAGGGTAAAGGATAT
>JAKSRZ010000127.1 GCA_024403375.1 Lachnospiraceae bacterium | reverse complement strand
AGTTCCCGCCATGATTTTCGGTTTCATAAGCTTGACCTTTATATAGAATGAATATCTGTTTACGATAATCTTATTCATTTCAAGTGTTGTGGCCAGTTCCATTGTGGAAGCACCCTCTTTTATTGTTATCTGGGCATTTCTTCCTTCATCCTGATCCACAGTTACGTCACCGAAAACCTGGTAGCAAAAATCGTACGCAAAAATACTTGCTCTGTATATTAAGAATGCAGCGCAGCAATAAAAGACAATATTCAAAACAATGTAAAACACGAACCAGACAGCATCAAGTGCAGCGTTTGCACCGGCCTGTCTTTTTCGAAGTCTTCTTGCCATTAGTCGTCACCCTCCATGATAACGGGAAGAATCATGGGATTACGTTTTGTCTTTTTCCAAACATAATCACTTAATGCATCTCTTATCATGTTTCTCATTTTTGCTCGATCCGTAATACCCTTTTCGGATATGTTATGGAGCACCTCACATATTACGTCGTAAGCCTCGTCCATAAGGTACTCAGACTCACGTACATACACAAAACCTCTTGAAATGATTTCTGGTCCCGCAATTACTTCGTTTGTCACATGATTAAGTGTAACAACAACCGCAATAAGGCCGTTCTGTGAAAGCACCTGGCGGTCTCTTAATACAACGTTTCCAACATCGCCGACACCAAGTCCGTCAACATATACTCCGCCATTGGGAACAGAACCGGTAATTTTGCACTGCTCTGCATCCATTTCAAGAACGTCACCGTTTTTAAGTATAAATACGTTTTCTTTGGGAATTCCCATGGACTGGGCAATCTGTGCGTGACTGCTTAAGTGTCTGTATTCACCATGAACGGGAACAGCGTATTTGGGTTTTGTAAGTGCATAAATAAGCTTAAGTTCTTCTGAGCTGGCGTGTCCGGACACGTGAGTATCCTGGAAAATAACTTTTGCACCGAGAACAGAAAGCTCATTAATAACCTTTGAAACGGATTTCTCATTTCCGGGAATAGGATTTGATGAGAAAATAACCACATCTCCCGGTACGATAGTTACTTTCTTATGTACTGCCGTAGCCATTCTTGAAAGGGCTGCAGCTGATTCTCCCTGGCTTCCTGTTGTAATAAGCACAACCTTTTCGGGAGGATAGTTTTTCAGTTCTGAAATATCAATCTGAAGGCCCTTGGGAATATCGATGTATCCAAGTTCTGAAGCACAATTAACAATGTTTACCATGCTCCTTCCTTCAATTACCACCTTACGTTTGAACTTCTTTGCGGAATTGATTATCTGCTGAACACGATCAACGTTTGACGCAAAGGTAGCCACAATAATTCGGTTCTTTGTATTCTCGGCAAATATTGTGTCAAAGGTTTTTCCTACGGTACTTTCGGACATAGTGTAGCCGGGCTTCATAGCATTTGTGGAATCTGCCAGCAATGCAAGCACACCCTTTTTGCCTATTTCGGCAAATCTCTGAAGATCAATAGGTTCGCCGAAAACGGGGGTATAGTCTACCTTGAAGTCACCGGTATGAATAATCGTACCAACAGGTGTGTAAATTGCGAATGCGGCACAATCCTGTATGGAATGGGTAGTCTTTATGAACTCTATTCTGAAGCAGCCAAGATTTACGCTTTGGCCATGCTTAATAACCTTTCGTTTTGTAGTCTTTAACAGTCCGTGTTCTTCAAGCTTGTATGTTATAATGCCCATTGTGAGCTTTGTGGCATATACCGGAACATTAATGTCTTTAAGAATGTACGGTAATGCACCAATGTGATCCTCGTGAGCATGTGTTATAATAAAGCCTTTGATTTTGTCTATGTTATCTTTTAAGTATGTATCATCCGGAATGACACAGTCAATTCCTGGCATATCGTCATCAGGGAAAGCCATACCGCAATCCACAACGATTATTGTATCTTCAAATTCAAAGGCAGTCATGTTCATTCCGATAAGGCCCAATCCGCCTAAGGGAATGATTTTTACACCATGAAGTTCTTTAACTTCCGGTTTCTTTTTCTTTGCCATATTCCTCCTAAACTAAAGACATCAGACCTGTAATTCGATGTCTTCGAGTAATTCTTCAAAAACGCTGGCAACGCAGCTTAATTCACGCTCGTCGTCAACAATTGTGTAAGTCACTTCGCCATTGGCATCAGCAACCTCTTTGAAGATGATAGCTTCCTCTTCCTCGTCTTCAAAATCATCTACAACAAGAAGATATTTTTCTCCGTTAAGCTTTGTCTCTTCAAGAACGTGGAAAATAGCCTCATCGCCTTCATCGTCAACAAATTTTAATGTTCTGTCGTCTGTCATTTTTTATTTCTCCCTGGAATCAAGATAAGTCTGAAGAATAATTGATGCAGCCATTTTATCAATAACCGCAGCCTTTTTCTTATAGCTCATCTCTGCTTCGTCCAATATACGGTGAGCCTGTACTGTAGTAAGTCGCTCATCGACAAGTGTAACCTTAAGGCCGGTTCTTCTTTCAAGGTCGTCTTTGACCTTTTCGCAAGCCTGAGCCTTTTCGCCAATAGTATCATTGAGCATTTTAGGGTATCCAAGAACTATTTCCTGTACGTCATATTCTTTTATCAGTTCTTCAAGACGCTGATAAGTATGGCGAAGCTGGTTTTCCTTCTCCCTTCTGATAATCTCTATTGGCTGAGCTGTAATAAGGAGTTCGTCTGAAATAGCCACTCCCATTGTGGCAGCACCAAAATCCAATCCCATTATTCTCATTTACTTTTTTCCTCCAAAATTATTTTCAATGTAATTCTGAAGAAGTACCTCAAGAATTTCATCACGTTCAACCTTCATTATGAGGCTTCTTGCGTTACAATGTCCTGTAATGTAGGTAGGATCCCCTGACATAATGTAACCCACAAGCTGGCTCACAGGATTGTAGCCCTGTTCCGTAAGTGCCTTGTAGACCTGGTCTACAATGTCTTTTGCTTTGGGTATTTCATCTTTCTGAGGCTGAAAAAATCTTGTGTTGTTAGTCAATTCCTTCATGTTTAACCTTTCTTTGTTTCCTATTCAAGAAACAGTATATTATTTTTGTATTTAACGGCGACACCTTCGCCGGCCTTGTTCATTGTTGCACAACGTATATATCTTTCATTATAACCTGTATAATAGTCTTTTCCGTCGATGCTTTCAATCTCTTCCACAAGAATATTCTGAGGCTCACCAATAAAGCTCTCCGCATATTCCTGTCCCAGCTTCTCTTCATGAGCGATCAGCTCTCCGCTTCTGCTTTTCTTAATCTGCTCGCTCACCTGGTCGGGCATTGTATCCGCCTTGGTTCCTTTTCTTCTTGAATACTGAAAAACGTGAACCTTGGAAAACGCCACTTTCTTTGTGAATTCAATAGTCTCTTTGAACTCCTCATCCGTTTCTCCGGGAAAGCCCACAATAATGTCCGTTGTAATGGCAGGTCTGTCGTAAACTGTCTTAAGTGCTCTGACGCCGGCAAGATACTCCTCAGTGGAATACTTTCTGTTCATACGCCTGAGCACGGTGTCGGAGCCACTTTGAAGTGAAAGATGGAACTGTGGGCACACCTTCTTTAAGGAACTGAGTTTTTCCGCAAACTCCTGAGTCACTACTCTTGGCTCCAAGGATCCAAGGCGGATTCTTTTCAGCCTCTCAATTCCCGAAAGCTCCTCCATGAGTTTCAGAAGTGCATTGCCCCCTTTTTCGCCGTATGCTTCGTAGGAGCTCAGATGTATTCCCGTAAGAACCAGCTCTTCGTATCCTAATTCCACCATTCTTTCTGCTTCCGCAACAACGTCCTCCGGATTTCTTGAACGCACTCTCCCTCTTGTATATGGAATTATGCAGTAAGAACAGAACTGGTTACAACCATCCTGAATCTTTATGTAGGTTCTTGTATGCTCACCCTTTTCTTCCAAAGAGATGTTCTCATAATTGCACTCGTGAAGCATGTCCGAAACCTGCTGAACGTTCTTCCCCTTAAGAATCTCCTCAACGATTTCAACAACTTCACCCTTATGGTTTGTGCCAATATAGCCGTCAAAACCTAATTTATCACGTTCCTCGTTCGACAGAGCCTGAATGTAGCAGCCTGCAGCAATAATCGCTGCGCTTTCATTT
>JAKSRZ010000126.1 GCA_024403375.1 Lachnospiraceae bacterium | reverse complement strand
CCGCCTGTTCTCATGAGGTTGCTCCACTTAACATCTGCATAAAGTACGCCGGCCGCCATAATAGGCAACAGGTAGATTACTGTAGCAAACGTATCAGCACAGATTGCGTTTACAAGCATGGCGATCATAAAGCCAATGCCTGCAATATATCTGAACTTATCGCTTTCTTTATCCTTAAGGTAGAAAAATATTGTAACACCAAGCATTAAAATGCTTACAAGAATCTGGAAAACGACGTTGAGTTTGCCGTAAGATGCCGCAAGCTTTGCCACATTGCCAAGAGCCTGCCAAGCTGTAACGGCTACCATTCCGAGAAACATGATTCTGTTTGTTTTCGCATCTCTCTTTCCGGTCTTGTTGTAGGTATAGGATGCCAGATTTTTCTGCAATTCTTCAACAGTTTTTGTGCTCGCCATAGCGACCTCCTTAAAACTCCATTAATTTTATAGGGTTATCCTACCAAGAAAAATACCACAAAAGTCAAACAAAAAAACGTGTAAACACACTATTTAATAGCATGTTTAGCACGTTTAATATTTTGTTCATTCTCTCTTTATAGTTTTTACACAAGCATAGGCAAATTCCACTATGCGTGCCTTGTTCCGAAAAGAATATCGTCAAGAAACTGTCTTGTTTTGTCTTCTCCCAGAGCCGCCTTAAACTGATCCGTAGCAATGCCGCCCTTGTCCACAAGTCCATCTGAATATGACTTTATTTTTGCGATTTTTTCCTTTTTCTGTTCTGCGGTTAATGCAGGCATTGCTTCTGCCGAAGCCACAAACTGCTTGACCATTTCGTCCGTAAGCTTCAGTAATACATCGTTTTTAATACCCTGCTTATAAAGTCCTGAGTCTACCAGCTCATCATACCAGGCTGAATTTCTTTTTGCTTCTTTAAGGTGCTCATACTTCTTTGCAATTGCCTTAAACTTTTCCAGCTCTCCCGGAAGAACTTCATTTTCCACGGAAAGGCCGTACACTTCTGTATACGCCTTTATCGCAAACGGCAGGTATATGTAGTCAAGAGAAATAAGCGGCAGATTTTTGTCAAATGGTGCCAATACCATTGTCACCATTCCCATAATACCCGCATCAAGTTTCATTACCGAAACGTGTCCGATTCCCTCTGCCTTATAGTGGTCAGGAGAGAATTTCATACCTTTGATTGTGATGCTTTCAAATTCTCCGGTCTCCATTTTTTCCAGCTTAATGCTGCCTTTCAACCCATTAAGAACCGTTTCCACGGCCTGATTCATTTGTGTTCTGATTTTCTTCATGTTTCTTCTCCTCGTTTTATTTATTCAGCAGTTTTTCTGCATTCTTATACTTAATCATTTCCATCTCTTCTTCAGAAAGCTCCAGCGAACCCAGAAAGCTCTTTATCATTTCCGCATTCATCCAGGGTGCGTCTGTTCCGAAAAGGATTCTGTCCGCTCCGTGCCTGTCTATAAAACGCATAATTTCTTCTCGGGCAAATTGTGCGTATCCGAAGGCCGTATCAAAGTACAAGGGGAGTCCGCAAAGCTTATCGATAGTTTCATCAAGTCCTCCGACACCTCCGAAATGTGCCGCAATCACCGGGCAATCCAGCATTTTCAACGCTCCCGCCATATTTTCCGGCATATTATGATATGGTGCCGGGAAGCTGTAATCTCTGCCTGCGTGGAAGGATACAATAAGCCCAAGTTCGGATATTTTTCTGTATATGGGTTTCATTTTGGGGTCATCAGTAAAGAATTGCTGACTCTCAGGGTGAAATTTAACCCCCTTCAGTCCCATTTCCTTTATACGCTCCAGTTCTTCAAGGGCATCCGGGGCATCGGGATGAACCGATCCGAAGGCTATTATTCCCTCTTCTTTATTCATCTCCGCAGCAAAATTATTCACGTTTGTCATCTGCTTAGGATTTGTTGCTATATTGAGAACAACCGAGCAGTCAATTCCTGTCCTTCTGTTCAATTCCTTAAGTCCGGAAAGCGTTCCGTCGTGCTGTGGAATAAGCCCTCCCGCAACGTAGGCCAGCTTTTTTATGGCACTGTCCGCAATTTTATCCGGAAAGCAATGTGTGTGAAAATCTATAATCATCTTAATCTCCGTTTCTGTTCGTTGATTATTATACTCAGTAAAACCAACAATTCAACACCCAATAAACTCTACCAAGTTCATCTTTTTTTATTATTATATTAGAGTTACATAATTAAATATTGGAGCATTTTGTGTTTTAATAAACAATGATTGATTAGAAGTATGTCACAGAATTGTCATTACTATAAATGAAGAGGTTTCATTATGAAGGACATTTTGTTTTCTTACACATATACAAACAGTGCTGATGTGGTGACCCTGGCAGTCTGCACCATCATAGGTATTTTCATATGTTCGTCGTTTACAGCAAAAAAGCTGGAGATGACCCTTCTTAAAGTGGGAACCGCCTGTGTTGCCATAGCTGCTGTCTGCAGTATTCTGTTCCATCATTTTCTTGAAATCGGCACATTACCTGTCTGGGCAATTCACGTTACTCGTTATCTTTCGCTTTCACCGCTGATTATTACATACTGCATTTTTGCTTACTACCTTATACTTTTACTTAAGCCCTCTGAACTTGTTCAGCGTATAGTCAGAATATGTCTTTATGTTTTATCAATCCTTTTTCTTTTAAGTGAAGCCCTTGTCTCGTACTATAAAGTGGGCTTTTATATCGATGAAAACGGAGCCATTCATGAAAACTTTCTGACAGACCCCTTCCGATTCGCCTACATAATCCTCACGGTTTTCTGCATGTATATGTTGATTTCACGAAGGAAAAAATTAATCACCAAAAACTTCTATTGTCTCATATCTGTAGCAGGACTTATGTACATAATAATGGCAATAGAGGACTTCATTCCATCCACAACCTGCCTTGCATTTACCTTTTCAATGCCTATTGTAACGGTGCTTTTCATGTATCATTACAACGCTTATGACACCGATACAGGCATGTTGGACTACAATGCCATGAGGGGTTACATAGATGAGCTCACCGGTAAAACCTTCTCTATTCTGTGCCTTGAGCTTCCTTCAGTAGACGAGCAGCGTCTTACTCCTCTTTCTGAGGATTTTTTCCACTTCAATGAGCAGTTTTTCACCCGTCCTATGATTTTCCATGCATCTCAGAAATTTATTCTGATTTCGCCCTATTCGACGGAGAATAAAATACTCACCAAGCTTCCGGACGTCCTGAAGGCCTTTGATAAGCTGCACGAAAAGTACATGTTGGAATACCGAATTGTTTACGCTGAGTCAACGGATTCTCTTACCAACGCGGAAGATTATCTGAACTATCTGGACGACATATTAAGCGAGCTCCCTCCGGACACTGTGCACATCTCTTCCGGTGAAGAGGTTTCAAAGTACATTTTCAAGAAAAAAATACTCAGTGAACTTAAGGATATAGCGGAAAAGCAAGATCTCTACGACGAGCGAATAATTGTTTATGCTCAGCCCGTGCTCCAGCTGGAAAACAACCACTTTACCACAGCTGAAGCCCTTATGAGAATGAAGCTTAAGGATATCGGAATGGTTTTCCCGGATCAGTTCATTGGTCTTGCCGAGGAGCATGGTTACATTCATATCCTCAGTAAAATAATTCTCAATAAGACGTGTATGGAAGCTAAACGCCTGTTAAATGAGGGTTATCACTTCTCACGTATTTCCGTAAATTTTGCCATATCGGAATTGAGAGGCAGAAGCTTCTGTAACGATGTTCTGTCCATCATTTCATCAAACAATGTGCCCTACGACAAGATTGCCATCGAGCTTACTGAATCTCGTGATACCAGTGACTTCGAGCTTGTAAAGAGCATAATGAAGCAGTTGGGTGACGTAGGCATCAAGTTCTATCTGGACGACTTCGGAACAGGTTATTCCAACTTTGAGCGTATTATTCAATTGCCCATAGACCTCATCAAGTTCGACAGAAGCCTCACAATCTCCTCTTCCAAGGATGAAAAGAATCATCACATGGTAAACGCCTTCTCGGATATGTTTAAGTCCAGCGGTTACCAGATTCTGTTCGAGGGAATCGAGGATGAAACCGATGAAGATCGTTGTAAGAACATGAACGCAAGATACCTTCAGGGAT
>JAKSRZ010000125.1 GCA_024403375.1 Lachnospiraceae bacterium | reverse complement strand
TCTCCTGCTGAAGACAGAAAGTTTTCAGGCATTCTCTTCAAAAGCTCCTGCCTGTAATTCACCGCCAGCATCGACGCCCCTGCATTGCCTGCAAACCCGCACATAAGCAGAACCTGCTGCCCACTGCCGCTCTCCGCATAGGATGCCGCCTCTCTTGTTCCCACAGCAGTTACACTGACCGTCAGCACATCGTTTGGCGTAACAATCGTATTTCCATGTATTAATTTCACCTTTGCCTGCTCACAGGCTCGGGCCGCCTCATTAATCGCGGCTTTCGCCCGCGCTTCTGAATCTTCCTTGGGAAGAGCCAACGACAAAGTGATACTGTCAGCCACCGCTCCGGCGGCCGCAAGAGAGTTAACCGCTCGTACAACACAAAGTGCTGTTAATCCCGCTTCATTTCCGCACATACACTGATTCGAAACCAGCCGGGTATCAGAAAGGATTCCGGCATCAACTCCGATTCCGGCATTGCTCATCGTATTCAGTTTTTTTACAGGACGAATTACACTTCTCTGAAGTGCACTGTCCGAAAGCTTGCCCATGTTCATCGTTGACAAATCCTTACTGTTTTCCTAAAATTCAAGTGATACTAAAAAATACTTGCAAGAAGAGGAATAATTAAGCAGAGCACTAATACAACCACAATAATGCTTGATACGATTTTCCTGTTTTTTCTATTCATAACAAATCTCCTTTTGTACGAGGCAAAAATATGATACCTGTTTTCTTTGTTATCACAATGTTTATAGTAATACTTGTTAATTTCGTTTCTAAAAGAGCCGAACGTCAGAATCAGCAGACCACCCAAGCCTTTATTGAAAAAGAGCAGATGGCAAACACAACGAGAAAAAAAGATATCTCAAACCTTGATTTTATCACAATTCCCGTTTGTATATCAACCCCTACAGGCCTTATTTCAGAAGAAATTACGGACACCGAACAGCAGCTTTCCGCCCTTTCCGAAAAAAAGATTGTTAACTTCACAGGCATCACCAACACGGAACTTAAGCTTGCCTACGGTGCTCCCAATATCGATATTCTTTCCGAATATGACAACAACTATCTTAAGCTTGTACGCCTTCTCCAGAAGTATGCCACCCTTTTGTACGATAACAATCTTAAGGACAAAGCCATTGAAGTGCTGGAATTCAGTCTCTCCACTAAGTCAGATATATCTGCCTCCTATACACTACTGGCCAGGATTTACAAGGAGCAGGGGCGTACAGAGGACATAAAAAAAGTCATTGAAAAGGCCGAAAGCCTTGATTCAATGACAAAAGGCAAATTGCTTAAGGATCTTAATGAGATTCTTGACAGTACTGACTGAGAAAGCACTCCGAGCACTTAGGTCTCTGAGCTGTGCAGATGGTTCTGCCAAAAGTAATAATGTGCAGGTTCCAGAGAATCCAGTGGTCCTCAGGTAAAACCCGCATCAGATCATATTCAATCTTCTCGGGCTCCGTGTTTTCGGTAAGCCCGAGTCTTTTTGTTATACGCTTGACATGAGTATCCACAACCACGCTGGGAACGTGATATACGTTGCCCCTTATAACATTGGCTGTTTTTCTTCCCACTCCCGGAAGTTCTGTCAGTTCTTCAAGAGTTCCCGGCACTTCGCCGTTATGCTTTTCCACAAGAATACGAGCCATGGCAATTAGATTTCTTGCCTTTGCCCTGAAAAATCCCAATTCGTGAATCTCCTCCTCCAGCTCCCCCACATCTGCCTTTGCCAAAGCAAACGCATCAGGATAGTGAGGAAACAAGTGCTTGGTAACCACATTCACCCGAGCATCGGTACACTGTGCAGCAAGAATGGTTGCCACCAGCAGCTCATAAGCATTTTTATACTCCAAAAAGCAGTACAGCTCAGTGCCGTACTGCTTATCAAGAAGTTCCAATATCTCATTTACATGACAATCATTTATCATATATGTTTCTCAAAATTACCGCGAACTCTTACGTGCTCATTAATGATGACAAACGCCTGAGGATCATATTCCATAATATCATCAATAACCTCATGCTCCTCGTACTTGCTTATACACGTTACATACACCTTCGTATCTTCGTTGGTATATGAGCCCTTGCCATCCCACTCCGTAATGCCTCGTCTTCTCTTTCCGAAAAGATACTTGTCCATGCCATCCTTCTTTGTGAAAATCATAAGGTTCAGCGTGATGTTCTGATAGTGAGTTCTGTCAATGGCTATTGAGTTTGCTATTGCAACAATAATCGTATAAATAACAACCTGAAAATCAAATACAAAGAACAGTATCACGTAAAGGAAAAGGTTGAATATGAAAGCAAATTTTCCTACGGAATTATCAGGTTTTTTCTTTGATGCCCACACTCCAAGTATATCCGTGCCGCCGCCACAGCCGCCTGCAAGAAGAGTTACTCCGGTGCCGACGCCTGTAAGTGCACCGCCTATAACAGAGCAGGCAAGGATATTATCAATTACAGGAGTCTGCAATGTAGGAATAATATATCCGAAAAGTGTTATGCTTCCTACACCAAGAACCGTTCTCCAGAAAAATCTTTTGTTGATTCCGAAATATGCAAGGAAAAACAACGGTATATTAATAACAACATAGCAGATAGCATAAAGGTTTGTTGCGTGGCCCAGTGACTTTTCCACAAAGCTTGTTGCCAGCATGGAATAACCAACCACGCCGCCGCTGTACAATCCCAACGGACGTATAAACACGTTATTGCCTAAGGAATATAAAAAGCCTCCGAAAATACATACAAGTATTTTAAACGGCACTGATCCGCTGACGCCTGAAATGACACCACGGATTTTCGTCTTTCCCATAGACGCCTCCGAAATAATATTTTACAGAAGATGAGCTCTCAGTTCTTCTCCGCTCTGCACAGCAAGATATGCAGGAGCAACATCAAATACTGTCTTGCAACCTGTCATTCCCTCTTTGTTCATCTTTACAGCAGCTCTTCCGTAAGCTACAAGAACAGAAGATGTGAACTCCGGATTGGAATCAAGCTCAAGGCTGTACTCAATCTTGTGCTTCATTTCGCCATTCCAGCCTGTGCATCCTGTACGGATAACCATACCGCCATGAGGAATGCCGGCATGCTTCTCGTTAAGCTCTTCCTGAGAAATGAATGTTACTGTTGTATCGTAATCTGAGAAGTAGTTGGGCATGTTCTTGATTTCTGCCTCAACCTTTGCAGCATCGGCACCTTCCTTAAGAACAACATAACACTCTCTTGTGTGCTTCTGACGTGTTGTGAGTTCAGGGTTCTTACCGCTTCTGACAGCCTCTACAGCCTCCGGAACAGGGCAGGTATACTGACGTGCATCCTGAACACCCTCAACGCGTCTGATGGCATCAGAATGGCCCTGAGAAACGCCTCTTCCCCAGAATGTATAATCCTTTCCCTCAGGAAGAATAACGTTTGCATAGAGACGATTTAATGAGAACATACCGGGATCCCAGCCTACAGAAATAATGCCAACCTTGCCGCCCTTCTTTGCAGCAGCGTCAACGTTTCCGAAGTGTTCAGGAATACGAGCGTGTGTATCAAAGCTGTCAACAACATTAAACATTTCTGCATACTTAGGTGTCTGCTCAGGTAAGTCAGTTGCTGAACCACCGCAAAGGAACAGAACGTCAATTTCATCCATGTACTTCTCAATATCAGTAACATTAACTACTTTTGCAGAAGACTTAATCAATAAGTCCGCCGGATTTCTTCTTGTAAACACATAGGTAAGTTCCATATCGGGAGCAGCTGAAACTGCCCATTCAATACCTCTTCCAATATTACCATAACCAAGAATTGCTGCCTTAATCATTGTGTTACTCCCTTCATTCGAGATTTATCGCTATTTTTTTACAGCAGAAAGGCTGTAAAGTCAAGTAAAAATCCATTCTATCCTGCATATTTATGCTTACTTAACAACTATTGTTGTCTTTACTTCTCTGAATTCATCCGACATATCAAGTTCTTCGGTAACATCAAGCATCGGAGCACCATCTATATCAAAGTGAACACGGCGTATTCCGCTGCTTCTTACGCCCTCCGTTCCGGGTCTTGCATGATATGTATTGTAAACCATACCATCTGCATCAATATGGTATGCATTATGTCCGGTACCATACTCACCTTCCACGCTTCTGGACGTAAGAATCGGATAATTATTCTTTCTCCAGTTGGCCGGAACCAAAAGGTCCTTTCCCGGTTCAATTACCAGATAGCTGACTACGTAGGATGTATCTACCGCAGCCCCTGAAAAAGTGAGATACAGTTTTCCATCGGAAAC
>JAKSRZ010000124.1 GCA_024403375.1 Lachnospiraceae bacterium | reverse complement strand
CTCACCACATGTCACTTCTTGCTGACTTTGTATAATAATTCACAAATTAGTAAATAAGCATTGACAATAAAAGAATTAGTGGTACAATGCCCATAACGTCGATTTAACGCGGTAAAGTGATAATATCCTAATGTACTTGTTAACGCGTTAAGGAGTGGCGTAAATTATTAAGAGTAGCAGATTTGGTGACCTAGGTCTGCGGAACGGAGGAATTTTTATGGGTCGAGTTTATAACTTTTCAGCAGGTCCGGCAGTATTACCGGAGGAAGTATTAAAAGAAGCAGCAGCAGAAATGCTGGATTACAACGGAACAGGTATGTCTGTTATGGAGATGAGCCACAGATCAAAGGCTTACCAGGAAATCATTGAGACAGCAGAGAAAGATTTAAGAGACCTCATGAATATTCCTGATAACTACAAGGTTCTCTTCCTTCAGGGTGGTGCATCACAGCAGTTCGCTATGATCCCCATGAACCTTATGAAAAACAAGAAGGCAGGCTATATCGTAACGGGCCAGTGGGCTAAGAAGGCTTTCCAGGAAGCAAAGATTTATGGTGAAGCTGTTAAGCTTGCTTCTTCCGAAGACAAGACATTCTCATATATTCCTGACTGCAGTGATCTTCCTATCACTGACGATATGGACTATGTTTATATTTGCGAAAACAACACAATTTACGGCACAAAGTATAAGACACTTCCCAACACAAAGGGTAAGGATCTTGTAGCAGACGTTTCTTCCTGCTTCCTTTCTGAGCCTGTTGACGTTACAAAGTATGGCGTTATCTATGGTGGTGTTCAGAAGAATGTAGGACCTGCAGGTGTTGTAATCGTTATTATCCGTGAGGACCTCATTACAGAGGATACACTTCCCGGAACACCTACAATGCTTAAGTACAAGATTCATGCAGATAATGCATCTCTTTACAATACTCCTCCCGCATACGGCATCTACATTTGTGGCAAGGTATTCAAGTGGCTCAAGAAGATGGGTGGACTTGAGGCAATGAAGAAGCACAACGAAGAGAAGGCTGCAATCCTTTATGAGTTCCTTGATCAGTCCAAGCTTTTCAAGGGTACAGTTGTTAAGGAAGACCGTTCTCTTATGAACGTTCCTTTCGTAACAGGCAATGAAGAACTTGACGCAAAGTTTGTTAAGGAAGCAAAGGCAGCTGGTTTTGAAAACCTTAAGGGACACAGAACAGTCGGCGGTATGAGAGCATCCATCTACAATGCTATGCCTATTGAAGGCGTTAAGGCCCTCGTTGAATTCATGAAGAAATTCGAGGAGGAGAACGCATAATGTACAAGTATAATTGCTTAAATAAGATTTCAAAAGTTGGTACACAGAACTTCACAGAGAACTTTGAGGCATGTGAGAATATTGATGATGCAGATGCAATCCTTGTTCGTTCCGCTACAATGCATGAGATGCAGTTTGGAAAGAACGTTAAAGCCATTGCTCGTGCAGGTGCAGGTGTTAATAATATTCCCCTCGATCGCTGTGCAGAGGAAGGCATCGTAGTATTTAATACACCCGGTGCAAATGCGAATGGTGTTAAGGAACTTGTTATCGCAGGTATGCTTCTTGCAGCCCGCGATGTAACAGGTGGTATTGATTGGGTTAAGACAATTAAGGATGAGCCTGAAGTTGCCAAGATGGTAGAGAAAGGCAAATCCAATTATGCAGGAACAGAAATTCAGGGCAAAAAGCTCGGTGTTATCGGTCTCGGTGCCATCGGTGTCCTTGTTGCAAATGCAGCAGTTGGTCTTGGAATGGAAGTTTATGGCTGCGACCCTTACATTTCAGTTGAAAATGCTTGGAAGCTTTCTCGTTCAGTAAAAGCTGTAAAGACAAGAGAAGAAATCTTCAAGAAATGTGACTATATCACAGTGCATGTTCCGCTTATTGATGATACAAAGAACATGATCAATGCAGAGACTCTTAAGATGATGAAGAACGGCGTTGTTGTTCTTAACTTTGCAAGAGACCTCCTTGTAAATGATGATGATATGGCAGCAGCTCTTGCAGCAGGCAAGGTTAAGAAGTATGTAACAGACTTCCCTAATGCAAAGAGTGCAAAGATGGCAGGAACAATTGCAATTCCTCACCTTGGAGCTTCCACAGAAGAGTCTGAAGACAATTGTGCAATTATGGCAGTTAAGGAGCTTGTGGATTACCTCGAAAATGGTAACATCACAAATTCCGTAAACTATCCCGCAGTTGACGCCGGAGCTGTTAAGGGTGCAAGAATCTGCATTCTTCATAAGAATATACCTAACATGCTTGCTCAGTTCACAACAGCATTTGCTGCCGACGATGTAAATATCGAGAACATGATTAATAAGAGTAAGGGCGACAGTGCATATACTGTTATTGATGTTAACGATGTTAACGACAAGATTATTGATGATCTTAAGGCAATCGAAGGCATCAGAGCAGTAAGAGTTATAAAATAAACCCACAGAATTATGGGACGACTTTAAGCCGTCCCTTTTTTGAGCGAATAGCGAGAGAACCGCTACGCAGAATGCGTTATAACGCCAATAGGGGCCGAGGATGAAAATACATTTTCAAATTCTCGGCCCCTATTGGCGTTATAATTGCAAACGAAGTTTGCGAAGCGGTTCCGAGCAAACGGACATCGAGAAAGCGAAGCTTGCGAGATGTCGAAGCGGTGCCGAGCAAACGGACATCGAGAAAGCGAAGCTTTCGAGATGTCGAAGCGGTGCCGAGCAAACGGATGATCTTTTAGTTGCATAAAATCACTCATTTTATTGACTTTTTATGCTGTTATGGTAGACTAGCTTACGTTATGAAGAGAGCATTTAAATATTTGTTTGTACAAAAGAATAAGATGATAATAGGCTATATTGCTAAGATTGTAGGCACTATAGTTGAACTTTTTATACCCTGGATTATGGCAAGGATTCTGGACGAGGTAGTGCCGGGCATGAAGGAAAACGGACAGGTTCGTCCACTTATTATTTGGGGTGTGCTGCTTGTAACATGTGCTGTGTCCGCAAGATTTCTAAATGTGTTTGCCAACAGAAGAGCTGCATGGGTATCCATGGATGCCATGAGACGTCTGAGATTTGAGCTGTTCGAAAAAATCATGACCTTATCAGGAAAAAAGACCGATGAATTCGGAATACCTTCTCTGGTTTCAAGACTTACATCTGACTCGTACAACATTCATACATGCTTTAATATTTTCCAGAGAATGGGTGTAAGAGCGTTATTCATCTTGGTGGGCGGTCTCATAATGGCTTCCACACTGGACAGAACGCTCACATTAACGCTTCTGGCAACCATTCCCTTTGTATTCGGAATTGTAATTTTCGTTTCTCTGAAGGGTATTCCGCTTTATGCAAAGGTTCAGACCTCCGTTGACGAGATGGTACGAGTTATGCGAGAGGACGTTTCAGGAATACGTGTTATTAAAGCGTTATCCAAGGAAAACTACGAAAAAAACAGATTTGAAAAAGCCAATACAGATACAGTAAACAATGACCTGAAGGCATCCGGTGTAATGGCATTGTCCAGCCCGCTGATCAGTCTTTGCCTGAATCTTGGCCTCGTTCTTGTTATCATTGTAGGCGCGTACAGAGTCAATTCCGGTGAAGTTCTTCCGGGCACGATTGTGGCTTTTCTCACCTATTTTACAATGATTCTGAATGCGGTAATTGCTGTTACGCGTATTTTTGTAAACTTCTCCAAGGGCTCCGCTTCCGCAAAGAGAATCTGGCTTGTTATGGATGCACCTGATGATCTTAAGGTTGAAGAGTTTGACGGAAAGGCACCTGCAAACGCTCCCAGAATTGAATTCAGAAATGTTTCCTTTACATATGGAGACGTTAATGATGATATAGAGGATAAGTATGTATTAAGAAACGTAAGCTTTACCCTTAATGCAGATGAATCCCTTGGCATTATCGGTGCCACAGGTTCAGGAAAAACAACAATTCTGAATCTCCTTATGCGATATTATGATTGCCAGAGCGGAGAAGTGCTTATAGATGGCAGAAACGTAAAGACTTATCCTGTTAAGGAACTCAGACAGAAGTTCGGAACAGCCTTCCAGAACAATATTATCTTTGCGGATTCTATTGAAGAAAATATCAGCTTCGGACGAGACCTTCCCCATGAAGATATTGAGAAAGCATCCAGATCCGCCTCAGCCTACGAGTTTATTATGGGCAAGGACGGCGGCTTTGAGCATGAGGCTGCCATAAAGGGTGCCGATTTCTCCGGCGGTCAGAAGCAGAGACTTTATGTGGCAAGAGCTTTGGCGGGGAATCCGGAAATACTTATTCTTGATGACTCATCA
>JAKSRZ010000123.1 GCA_024403375.1 Lachnospiraceae bacterium | reverse complement strand
GTGAGTTTTTTCCTAAATATATGCAATCAAATTATATTATAGCATAATCGGAGTAAATATACCACGTTTTTGATTCATATGCAAATCTAAAGAAAGGGTTATTTAAAACTCAGTTAAGAAAAATTTATTGAATATGACGGCTTGTATGTGTTACAATAATTGATTATGAATAATTCGCAGATAAAAAATGCCTTATGGCGGTCTGCATGACAGGGAGACATTATGTACAGATTTTATTGGGTTATTTTTATTAATTTGTTCAGAGTCCCTGCGGTGCTTACAAACCTTGAGTATATGGCTAAGCACAAAGAGAACTACTCTGAAGAAAAGAAGATTAAAGCGATTAAAAGTGTTATAAGGATGATTCGACATTCTGCCCACATACACACAAAGGTTTACGGGGCTGAGAAACTTCCCGAAGAAGGCGGTTATATAATGTATGCAAACCACCAGGGAAAATGGGACGCTTTAGGCATATTTGATGCACAGACGAGACTGCTTTCGGTTGTAATGGATGAGGCTAAATCCTATGTTCCGTTGACAAAGCAGGTAATTGATCTTTGTAATGGTAAGAGACTGGTGCTGAATGACCCCAGAAGCGGCGTCAAAATCATCGGAGAAATGGCAGAAGAGGCTGAGGCCGGCAGATCATTTCTTATTTTCCCTGAAGGCGGATATAATCATAATCACAACAACCTTCAGGAATTTAAGGCAGGCTCGTTCAAGGCTTCACTTAAGTCAAAAACACCCATTGTGCCTGTAGCGCTGGTAGATTCATACAAAGCTTTTGAAGGCATACGAATCGGAGTCATCAAAACCGAAGTACATTTCCTTGATCCGATACCTTACGAGGAGTTTAAGGATATGAAAACTCCTGAAATTGCGGAAATGGTTAAGGGACAGATAGAGGACAAGATAAATTCCGTGCTTGCAGAAAGAAAACAGAAGAAGAAAAACTATCGCAGACAGCTCAGAAGCTTCTTCTTCAATAAAGAAGACAGAGATTGATAAGAGATTAATTAAGGAGAACATAGATATGTACACAAAAGTCGACACGAACATGAACTTCGTAGAAAGAGAAAAAGAGGTACTTGGGTTCTGGCAGGAAAATGAAATCTTTGAAAAGAGTATCGAATCCCGTAAGCAGGGTCCCACATACACATTCTACGACGGACCGCCCACAGCAAATGGTAAGCCTCATATCGGACACGTTCTTACACGTGTTATCAAGGATATGATTCCTCGTTACCGTACAATGAAGGGCTACATGGTTCCCAGAAAAGCAGGTTGGGATACTCACGGACTTCCCGTAGAGCTTGAGGTGGAAAAGCTTCTTGGTCTTAACGGAAAGGATCAGATTGAACAGTATGGTATGGAGCCTTTCATTAAAAAGTGTAAGGAATCCGTATGGAAATATAAGGGAATGTGGGAGGATTTCTCCGGCACAGTAGGTTTCTGGGCTGATATGGATGATCCTTACGTTACTTATGATGATAATTTCATAGAGTCCGAGTGGTGGGCTCTTAAGGAAATCTGGAACAAGGGCCTTCTCTATAAGGGCTTTAAGATTGTTCCTTACTGCCCTCGTTGTGGAACACCTCTTTCCACAGCAGAAGTTTCACAGGGCTACAAGACTGTTAAGGAGCGTTCAGCTATCGTTCGCTTTAAGTGCGTAGGCGAAGACGCATATTTCCTTGCATGGACAACAACTCCCTGGACACTTCCTTCCAACGTGGCACTTTGTGTAAATCCTGATGATTCTTATGTAAAAGTCAAAGCAGCTGACGGCTACACATATTACATGGCTGAGGCACTTCTTGATTCCGTTCTCGGAAAGCTCGGAAATGAAGAGACCAAGGCATACGAAATCCTTGAGCGTTACAAGGGTTCAGATCTTGAGCGCAGAGAATATGAGCCTCTTTTCCAGTGTGCAAAGGACCGTGCAGACCAGCAGGGCAAGAAGGGCTTCTTCGTAACATGTGACAGCTACGTTACAATGTCCGATGGTACAGGTATCGTACATATCGCTCCCGCATTCGGTGAAGACGATGCTAACGTAGGCAGACATTATGACCTTCCTTTCGTGCAGTTTGTAAACGGTAAGGGTGAACTTACAGAAGAGACACCTTTTGCAGGCCTCTTCGTTAAGAAGGCAGATCCTGAAGTGCTTAAGGATCTGGATGCCAGAAATCAGCTTTTCGACGCACCTAAATTTGAACATGAGTATCCTCACTGCTGGAGATGTGACACACCTCTCATCTACTATGCCCGCGAGTCATGGTACATCAAGGAAACAGCAGTACGTGATGACCTCATCAGAAATAACAATACAGTTAACTGGATTCCTGAATCCATCGGTACGGGACGTTTCGGCAACTGGCTTGAAAATATTCAGGACTGGGCAATTTCCCGTAACCGTTACTGGGGCACACCTCTTAACATTTGGGAATGTGAGGATTGCCACAACCAGATTTGTATCGGCGGCCGTGAAGACCTTAAAGAGAAGAGCGGAAATGAAGCAGCACTCACTGTTGAGCTTCATCGTCCTTATATCGACGAAATCACATGCAAATGTGAAAAGTGCGGCGGCGTAATGAGAAGAGTTCCCGAAGTACTTGACTGCTGGTTCGATTCCGGTGCAATGCCTTTCGCTCAGCATCACTATCCTTTTGAAAACAAGGAGCTCTTTGAACAGCAGTTCCCTGCACAGTTCATTTCAGAGGCTGTTGACCAGACACGTGGATGGTTCCATTCACTTATGGCTGAGTCCACACTCCTTTTCAACAAGGCTCCTTATGAAAACGTAATCGTTCTCGGCCACGTTCAGGATGAGAACGGCCAGAAAATGTCCAAGTCCAAGGGCAATGCGGTTGATCCTTTCGATGCACTGAATGAGTTCGGTGCAGATGCTATCCGTTGGTACTTCTACATTAACTCAGCACCTTGGCTTCCTAACCGTTTCCACGGAAAGGCAGTACAGGAAGGCCAGAGAAAGTTCATGGGCACACTTTGGAATACATATGCATTCTTCGTGCTCTATGCAAATATTGATAACTTCGACGCTACAAAGTACACACTTGAGTACGATAAGCTTCCCGTTATGGATAAATGGCTTCTTTCCCGCCTCAATTCCACAGTTAAGGAAGTAGATGATGACCTTGACAACTACAGAATCCCTGAGGCTGCAAGAGCACTGGAAAGCTTCGTGGACGAAATGTCCAACTGGTATGTTCGCCGTGGCCGTGAGCGTTTCTGGGCAAAGGGCATGGAGCAGGATAAGATTAACGCTTACATGACACTTTATACTGCCCTTGTTACAATTTCCAAGGCAGCAGCTCCCATGATTCCTTTCATGACAGAGAGCATTTACAGAAACCTTGTATGCAGCATTGATGCAACACAGCCCGAATCCATTCACCTTTGCGACTTCCCTGAAGTAAACGAGGCATGGATTGATAAGAAGCTGGAAGACGATATGGAAGAGGTTCTTCAGATTGTCGTTCTTGGACGTGCATGCAGAAATACATCCAACATCAAGCAGCGCCAGCCTGTTGCAAAGATGTTCGTCAAGGCAGAGAAGGAACTTCCTGAGTTCTTCAAGGAAATCGTTGAGGATGAACTTAACGTTAAGAATGTAGAATTTACAGATGATGTATCAGCATTTACTTCTTACAGCTTCAAGCCTCAGCTTAAGACACTGGGACGCCGTTTCGGCAGCCGCCTGAATGCACTTAAGGAAGTACTTGCCAATATCGACGGCAGTGCAACAATGAAGTCTCTCAATGATACAGGAAAGGTTACAATCCTTGTTGATGGTGTTGAAGAAGAGCTTGCTACAGAAGACCTTCTTATCGAATCCTCAAAGACAGAGGGTTACGTATCCGACTCTGACAAGGGAATTACTGTTGTAATCGATATAAGACTTACTCCTGAGCTTATTGAGGAAGGCTATGTTCGTGAAATTATCTCCAAGGTACAGACAATGCGTAAGGATTCTGACTTTGAAGTTATGGATAACATCAAGCTTTACATCTCAGGAAATGAGCTTATTCAGAAGGTTGCTACAGACAACGCCGAAGAAATCAAGAGAATTGTTCTTGCAAAAGAAATCGTTCTCGGCGAGACATGCGGCAATGACAAGGCATGGAATCTTAACGGCGAAGACGTTACTCTCGGAGTAGTAAGAGTATAATTAAAATTCAAGGAGGAATTTTATGGATATAAACAAGGAAGAACTGCACAAGGCGATAGCGTATAATATGCGTATGCTTTATCGTAAGGATGTTGAAGAGGCAACTGTTCAGCAGATTTATCAGGCACTGTCATATTCGCTTAAAGATTAC
>JAKSRZ010000122.1 GCA_024403375.1 Lachnospiraceae bacterium | reverse complement strand
GTACGTTCAGGTATTCGTTTTGACTATCTAAAAAAAAAAAAAAATGACGATTTCTTCAAGGAACTTTGCAAATATCATATTTCGGGCCAGCTGAGAGTTGCTCCCGAGCATATCTGCGATGATGTGCTGGCATTAATGGGTAAACCAAAGAATGATGTGTACGAAAAGTTTGTAGAAAGATTCGCAAAGATTAACGGCGGACTTATAAAGAACGGAAAGCTTGACCACAACCAATATGTCCTTCCGTACCTGATTTCATCTCATCCGGGTTCAACACTTAAAGATGCAATTGCATTGGCGGAGTACATTCGAGACCTGGGATATTGCCCTGAACAGGTACAGGACTTTTACCCAACACCATCAACCATTTCAACCTGCATGTATTATACAGGTCTTGACCCACGTACAATGAAGCCTGTTCACGTAACAACATCGCCACATGAAAAAGCAATGCAACGTGCACTTATTCAGTACAAGGATCCGAAAAACTATGACCTTGTTAAGGAAGCTTTACTGAGGGAAGGTAGAAATGATTTGATAGGATTTGGAAAAGAATGCCTGATTCCTCCGAGAAAAATCGTCCATGATAGCACAAAGACTGTAAAGAATCTGAAGAATACAAAGAATGTAAAGAATACAAACAAAGACGAGAGGAAGGTACCCTCAAAGACAACAAAGAGCTACAGAGAAGCTCGAGGAATTAAGAAGAGATAAAAAAATCAGCTCAGTTCAAACGAACTGAGCTGTGATTTTTTTGCAATTATGAAGGCTGCTTGCCGATGTAAGCAAGAATACCACCATCAACATAGAGAATGTGACCGTTAACAGCGTTGGAAGCTTCTGAAGCAAGGAATACTGCGGGACCTGTAAGCTCTTCAGCCTTTAACCAACGATTTGCGGGAGTCTTTGCACAAATGAACTGGTCAAAAGGATGGCGGGAACCGTCAGGCTGAATCTCACGAAGAGGAGCTGTCTGAGGTGTCTC
This sequence comes from Lachnospiraceae bacterium, assembly GCA_024403375.1. Classification (GTDB taxonomy): domain Bacteria; phylum Bacillota; class Clostridia; order Lachnospirales; family Lachnospiraceae; genus RGIG3528. Next base: position 3,613 of record JAKSRZ010000122.1, on the reverse strand, counting down.
GATATATCCGGGTCCAAGGCCGTTACACTGAATGTTGTACTGACCGTACTCGGAACAGATGTTTCTTGTGAGCATCTTTAAGCCGCCCTTTGCAGCTGCGTATGCGGAAACAGTTTCACGGCCAAGCTCTGACATCATGGAACAGATGTTTATGATCTTACCATGACCCTTCTTGATCATTGAAGGGATTACAGCCTTTGAAACAATGAAAGGAGCGTTAAGGTCTACATCTACAACCTGTCTGAACTGCTCAGCTGTCATTTCGTGCATGGGAATACGCTTGATGATTCCGGCATTGTTAACGAGGATATCGATTACACCGACTTCCTTTTCGATTGTAGCAACCATAGCATTAACAGCGTCTTCATCTGTTACGTTGCAAACATAACCGTGAGCATCAATTCCAGCTTCCTTGTATGCTGCAAGACCCTTATCTACAAGTTCCTGATTAATGTCATTAAAGCAGATTGTTGCACCTGCCTGAGCGTATGCATTGGCAATTGCAAATCCGATACCATAGGAAGCACCTGTTACTAATGCAACCTTTCCTGCAAGAGAAAAATTAATGAAATTATTGTCCATATTGTCCTCCGTTTTCTGAATGTAAGCATTTACATTGTGGGAATAATTATAACAACGGACCATGAAAAAAACAAGGGCAAAAACGTGCTAAAAAACGGCGAATACATTGCAAAAACGGCCGTCTTGTATAATCTATCCGAAAGTGGTAAAATACTTTACCGTGATTCGAAAAAAGGTAAAGGAGACCTGATATGGCCTTGTTTTTCCCGAGCTATTACTATAAATCGGCCTATGACATTCCATACGGTAAATTGTATGAAAAAGGCATGAGAGGGGTTATTTTTGACATAGACAACACCCTTGTATGCCATGGGGCACCGGCGGATGAAAGAGCACTGAAGCTGATGGAGGAACTTAAGAAAATCGGTTTATCCATATGCTTTTTGTCAAATAATAAAGAACCGAGAGTAAAGTCCTTTAACGAACCTATCGGAGCGTCATATATATACAAAGGCGGAAAGCCCAAGAAGGCAGGATATCTTAAGGCCTGCGAGAAAATGGGCCTTGAAAAATCTCAGGTTTTCTTTGTGGGAGACCAGATTTTTACCGACATATGCGGAGCCAATGCTGCGGGGCTGGAAAACTATTTGGTCAGAAAAATCGGCCCTAAGGAAGAAATTCAGATTGTTTTAAAGCGTATTCCGGAAAAGCCTATTTTGTTTTTTTATAGGATTTTCTGCAGAAAGAGATGCTTTTTACGATAAGCTAATTTGTGATAAGAGAGGAAAAGATTATGTCAGAAGTATTAAACAAAGTTCAGGCAGTGCTTAACGAGAAGGGACTTGATGCAGTTCTTGTTTCCGATGGTTTCAACATGAGAAACATTTCAGGATTTACAGGTGCTACAGGATATCTTCTTATAACGAAGAACACAAACAATCTTTTTACGGATTCCAGATACACGGTTGCCGCTAAGAATCAGGCACCTGAATTCGACGTAACTGAAATATCCGTGCAGAAGAATTATATTGCCTGCATCAATGAAGTAATAAAGAACGAGAACATTAAGACACTTGGCTTTGAATCCAATGAGTTTATTTATTCCACATATCTCAGATTCAAAGAAAAGCTTGAGGTTCCCGAATTCGTGCCTATCACAGATGAACTTACAAAGCTTCGCCGCGTTAAGACAGCAGAAGAAATTGAGTGCTTAAGACAGGCAGAGCACATTGGTGATATTGCATTCAAAGAAATACTTGCACACATTAAGCCCGGCGTTACAGAGCTTGAGATTGCCGCAAAGCTTGAGTATATCATGAAGTGCAACGGAGCAGAAAAGCTTTCCTTCGAGACAATCGTTGCATCAGGTCTTAACAGTGCAAAGCCTCACGCAGAACCCGGCGAAAAGAGAATCGAAGTCGGTGATTTCGTAACAATGGATTTCGGATGTATGTACCATGGCTATTGCTCAGATATGACAAGAACGGTAGTTGTGGGCAAGGCAAACAGAAAGCAGAGAGAAATTTACGATACAGTACTTAAGGCACAGACAGCAGTCCTTGATGCACTTAAGCCCGGAATGAAGGGTAAGGAGTACGATAAGATTGCTCGTGATATCATTGCTGAGGCAGGCTATGGCGATTGCTTCGGACATGGCCTCGGACATTCCGTTGGTCTTGAGATTCACGAAAGCCCTCGCTTCTCCGTAATGGAAGAGGAAATTATCGTTCCCGGAAACATTATGACAGTTGAGCCCGGAATTTATATTCCTGACTTCGGCGGTGTAAGAATTGAAGATATGGTAGTAATCACAGAGGATGGTTACGAGAACTTCGCACATTCTAAGAAAGAACTTATTGAGCTGTAATTAATCGGAGGCATAAATGGACGAGAAGAGAATCTATATAGCAATAGATCTTAAGTCCTTTTATGCCTCTGTTGAATGTTCGGAAAGAGGACTTGATCCTCTGGATGCCTGCCTTGTGGTGGCAGACGCGGAAAGAACGGAAAAAACCATATGTCTGGCAGTATCTCCGGCACTGAAAAAGTATCACATACCGGGAAGAGCCAGACTTTTTGAAGTTGTTCAGAAAGTAAATGAAGTTAATTGTGACAGAAGAGCGGCAGCGAAGAATCACGCATTTACAGGGAAATCCTATTGGGGCTCGGAGCTTGATGCCAATCCCAATCTGGAGGTGGACTATATTGTGGCAAAGCCCAGAATGGGGCTTTACATGGAATATAGTACCCGCATTTACAATATTTACCTGAAATATGTGGCACCGGAGGATATGCACATATACTCCGTGGATGAGGTTTTTATTGATGTAACCGCATACCTGAATACGTATAAAATGACTGCCCATGAGCTGGCAATGAAGATGATCCGTGAGGTGCTGGAGGAAACCGGTATAACCGCAACTGCCGGTATCGGAACAAATATGTACCTTTGTAAGATTGCCATGGACATAGTGGCAAAGCACATGCCTGCGGATAAGGACGGAGTGCGAATCGCAGAGCTTAATGAGCGGACGTACAGGGAATTATTGTGGGACCACAGACCGCTTACAGATTTCTGGAGAATCGGAAAGGGCATATCAAGAAAACTGGAAAAGTATGGTATGTACACAATGGGAGACATTTGCAGATGCTCTCTGGGAGGGCCTGAAGATTACAGAAATGAGGACCTGCTGTACAGACTTTTCTGCGTTAATGCAGAACTGATTATTGACCATGCTTGGGGCTATGAGCCTGCGGGAATGGCGGAAATAAAGGCTTACAGGGCAGAATCACATAGCCTGAGCCTGGGCCAGGTGCTGAAAGAACCCTATGACTACGAGAAAACACTTCTCGTTATAAAAGAAATGACTGACCTGCTTGTGCTGGACCTTGTGGAAAAGAGAGTCGTTACAAATCAGATGGTTATTAATGTTGGATATGATATTAATAATCTGCAGGACAAGGAAAAAGCAAAAAGCTATAAAGGGGAAGTGACGATGGATCACTACGGCAGACCGGTACCAAAACCTGCCCACGGATCCATTAATCTTTCAGGATATACGTCCTCTACAAAAGAAATAATGAGTGCCGT
>JAKSRZ010000121.1 GCA_024403375.1 Lachnospiraceae bacterium | reverse complement strand
CGCCGGAGAATGCTGCTGAATAGTGGAGTCCTTCTGTCTTAAGGTCTGTGTAAGAGCGGCAAACGCCTGCCTTCTCCTGACCAAGAACCATCTCGTAGTAAGGCTTGAAGAAATCATACTTACCGGAAAGGATGTTGTTCTTGCCATCAAGTACGCCGAAGAGCTGAACAGCTGATCTCCATGTGTGGTAATGTGTACCATATACTTCGTTACCGAATTCCTTGGAAGTAATCTTCTTTGCAAGTGCATCGTACTCAGCAAATGTCATATCATTTGTAGGATATGCAACGCCTGCCTTATCAAAAATGTCCTTGTTGTAGAATACTACCCAGAAGTCATTTCTGAAAGGAAGCTCGTAAAGGCTGCCATTTACTGTTACCTGGTCTGTAGCACCGCCATAGAGCTTAAGGTCGATGTTAGCTGACTTGATGTAAGAATCAAGAGACTCAAGTGTGTTCTTCTGAACAAGTGTAGCATAACCGGGAACGTCCTTAATTGTAACTACGTCGAAAGCACCTGTGTTACCGGAAAGCTGTGTTGCAAGAACTGTTGAGTAATCGGAAGAACCGAGGTCTACCATCTCAACTGTAACGTTGGGATTCTTTGCCTTGTATGCATCTACAAGTGCTTGCCAATAAGGTGTTGTGTCCTTATCCCAGATTGCCCACTTAAGAGTAATCTTCTCTTCTGTCTTTGTTTCTGTCTTTGTTTCTGTCTGCTGTGATGCAGCGGGTGTATTAGCCGCGCCACTGTTGGATTCTGTCTTGCCGCATGCTGCAACTGAAAGGATCATTGCGAAAGCAAGGACAAATGCAATTAATTTTTTCATAAAATACCCTCCTTAGATTCTGTTCCTCTTTGGAACATACTCAATATAGCAACCTTTCTCTTCGCACTGAATGTATGAAATAAGTTTTTTATGTATTTTCTTTAAGAAAATCCAACTTCACATATACTTTTCAAAGATAAACAGTAATAATTTACGATAGCCATTCCGTAAAAACGCCTTAACATTGACAACAACGCCAAAACATAATAAATTAAGGAAAAACAATTTGAGAAGTCATATGAAAAAAACAATCAAAAACAAAATAACTTTGGCGTCGGTAATCGTAACAACCATTACGGTTCTGCTGACTTTTTCTGTCTGTCTTTCGATTTTCCACAACCTTCTCAAAAAGAATGTGATTCAATCCACAGAATTCGGTCTGACAGTGGCCGGAAACACCATAACGGAAGAGATGAACAGACTTCTTAGCCTTCCAAACTGGGTGAACGCCACATCCATGATGACCTCACTTCTTTCCAAGGGTGAGTCCTATTCCAACGCCCTTCGTCTTGAGGCCTATAACCGTTTCTATGAAGAATATACAAATAACCAGGCCCGGGAATATATAAGCCGATTTATGATTGCAAACAACAGTGGGCTCTATCTCCAGATTTTGAAGTCCACTACAGATGGCACCCCTTTTGATTATGATCGAGTGTTGGAGCTTCCTTTCTACGATACCTTGATTAATTCGAAGGGAATAAGCTGGGTCGGAATCGTCAATGATCCAATGAGCACCTACAATAAGCAGATTATTCCCATATTGCGTCCTGTGTATAGTACATATTCCGCAGACAAAATCGGCTGGACCTACATTGCCATTTCTTCTGACCTTATTACAGATGCCTGCAACAGTTACACCGTTCCTTCAGACTCAAACCTTTACATTACCATTGCTGATAAAACCTATATTTTCGACGGTGTACAGCTTGTGGAAAGCGATGTTTCCTATGACGTTCTGAAGGATATATCTGATAATAACGTATACAAAACCACAAAAACCAGCATAGTAAGATTTGCAGACGGAAGAAAGTGCACACTTATAACCTGTCCCTTGGGCCCGGACGGCTGGTATATTTCACAGATAATGTCCGACAGCGAACTAAACGCTCAACGTTCCGCGTCATTCTTTATGTTGGGTCTCATATGCGTTGCCATAATTCTGCTTGGCTTCATTCTTACCATTTATCTTAACCGCACAATCAATGCTCCGGTTAAGCTGTTACTTAAGAAGCTGAAGGGTGTTTCTTCCGGTGATTTCTCCCGCTCTCCCGAAATAGAATCCGATGACGAATTCGGCAACATCGGAAAGGGCATAAATGATATGTCACAGAACATAGAGAGTCTGCTGGAAAAGCGAATTGACGACGAAAACCATCAGAGAGAGCTGGAATACCAGATACTCCAAAGCCAGATAAATCCGCACTTCCTGTACAATACTCTTAATTCCATAAAATGGATGGCAACAATCCAGAACGCCACCGGTATCGCAGAAATGACTACAGCTCTCTCGAGACTTCTGAAAAACGTCTCAAAGGGCACGGAGCAGATGATTACTCTTTCTGAGGAGCTGGCATTATTAAAGGACTATGCAACCATTCAGCACTACAGATACGGCGGAGTCATCACAATAAATTACAAAATAGACGAAAGTCTGCTGGATTGTATCGTCCCAAGGTTCTCATTGCAGCCTCTCGTGGAAAATGCCGCCTTCCACGGCATTGAAGCAAAGGGAAGTGATGGAATAATAACTGTTTCCATCCAGAAATCCGGCAACGACATGCAGCTCATTGTCGAGGATGACGGCGTGGGCATGTCAAAGGAACTGATTTCCGCAATTATGTCCGGACAGGAAAACACTTCACGTAAGGATTCATTCAGAAAAATCGGCGTATCCAACGTTCATAACAGAATAAAATATGCCTACAGAGAATATGCAGAAAGCATGGAATCCGGAGAATTTGATCCCGAAAAGTACGGTATCTCAATCGAAAGCGAAGTGGGTAAATATACCAGAATGACGATTCTGGTTCCCATTGTGAGATCAATTATGTAAAGGAATTTGACTATGTATAAACTTCTGATTGTAGACGATGAGCCCCTGGTAAGAATCGCACTGAATTCGATTCTTGACTGGTCCTCCTACAACATCGAAATATGTGCCAATGCCGCAAACGGAGCCCAGGCTCTGGAAATCATCGAAGAGAAGCACCCTGACCTCATCATTTGTGACATCAAAATGCCTATAATGAGTGGACTGGAATTGGCGAAAGAGTGTTCCGAGCGTTACGGCCGTCCGCCTCTTTTCATCATGCTCACAAGTTACAGCGAGTTCAGCCTTGCTCAAGAAGCAATCCGCTATCAGGTTGTCGATTATCTTCTGAAGCTTGAGCTTACGAAAGATACTCTGGAACCAACAATTGTCAAGGCACTGGATGTTCTGGAAAAAATAGCTCCGAAGGAAGAAAACGACACTACCGAAAAGAGCCTCATGCCCTATCGTGACAAGTTTTTCCTGAAGCTTCTTCATAATCTCTTCGAAAACGAGGAAGAAATGCTTTCACAAGCAGATTCGCTGGGTCTTAATTTCAGTTCAGCTTCTTACGTTGCCTGCTATTGCGAAATCAGTCACGATTCAAGCAAAAACGAATCTCCCGAGCAGATAATAACTCTTTATCAGAGCTCGCTGAAAATGTTTGAAGAGCTGATTTCAAAGTATCTGAACTGTTACCTGGTTACGCCGGACATGGAGCACTTCTGCTTGATTTGCGAATTTGATGAAATTCAGAGTGCAGAAGGCATCTCGCCATTGCTGGAAAATGCGTTAACAAAGACCTCCACTATGATTCATAACTATTTTGGTTCCACATTTCTTTTTTCTGTCGGAACCGAATGCAACGATCCCGTGCAGCTCTCCGAATCATACCGACAGGCTAAAATCGCCTTTTCCGCAGCCTCTGAAGGCTCCCCCATCATTTTTGCAGACACCGCTGAAATCACCCAGAAGGAATACAAAAATCGCACAATTATCAGCGTGCAGAACTACATAAAAGAGCATATTACCGAACGCCTGAGTCTTTCAGACATTGCTTCCGTATTCGGTCTCAGCCCCAACTACCTGAGTGCCCTTTTCAAGAAATACACCGATGTGGGCTTTTCTGAGTACGTGCAGCGTGCCCGCATAGAAAAGGCTAAGGAACTGATGCAGGACAGCACCCTGAAGGTCTACGAAATATCCGACATGCTGAACTTCGACAATGCCTTCTACTTTAGTAAGGTTTTCAAAAAACATACAGGAATGTCCCCAAAAGAATACCTGCAATATGCAGAACTCCCGCCAAAGAACTAATGAATATGTATCAAAAAAGGTGAGCCTTTCCAATTGAAAGGTTCACCTTTATCTTTTTTATCAGTCCACCTTATAAAGCTCACCACGAGAATAATAGAAGTAAAAGCCATTATTGGTTTTCATTATTCTGTCAGGTTTGCTGATATTTGATGCCAGAGTGTACTTAGGTGTAAGCATCTCATCTTCGCCATTATAGAAGTACACAACCTGCTTGCTAAAGTCAAAGATATAAATACCATCATCAGCGTAACACAAGCCCTTACCATAGGTTGAATATGTCTTCACATCCAACCCTGCCTGGTATTTCAGTTCTACTTCCCGCTTCAGATTTCCTCCCATATCATAGAAGAATACTTTTTCCTGCCGTACGTCCACGCCCTGTCCGCGGATTACTCCGGTTATTTCTGTCTGCCTTCTTTTAACCGT
>JAKSRZ010000120.1 GCA_024403375.1 Lachnospiraceae bacterium | reverse complement strand
TTCGGAGATAATGTAAGCCGCATCGCCACTGTATACAATAGCCATATCCAGCGTCTCGTAGAGCATATTGTCGATAACTTCATCAATAACATATACAGGCTTCATTGTCTTGCCAATCTTTACAAGCCAGTCAAAAGCTTCCTGAATTTCGTCCTCGTTGTTTGTGTTCATAGAATATCCAAGCTGCTTAAAAGCAATCATGAACATATCTCTCTCTGAATCATAAACATAGATTCTGCCCTTGTACTTTTCGTTCTGGAAGATTCCGTAACCGTCTTTCTCAAGATCGGCGAAGTCCACCTTATCCTTAACGTATACAATACCAACGCTGCCCCAGAAATAGGGAACAGAATATGTATTGTCCGGGTCAAATGCAAGGTTCTGAACTGCTTTTGAAAGATTTCCCATGTTTGTTACTATGGACTTATCAAGAGGCTGTAATGACTTTTCTTTTAAGAGTCTCTCAATCATGTAGTCTGAAGGAATAAGTACATCATATTTGTCACCTGCAGACACCTTTGTATACATCATCTCGTTGGAATCAAAGTTCTCAACAATAACCTTACACTTATACTCTTTTTCAAATCCTTCGATAACGCCCTCGCCAAGGTACTCGCCGGGAAGGAAAAGCTTTAAAGTCTCTTTCTTGCCGCAGCCGGAAAGCATTGCACAAGCCAGAACAATAACAAGAAGCATTGCTGTGAAACGTTTTTTCATTTTACTTTTTGTTCTCCTTTTATGATTTATTTGTAAACACCAAAGCACTAACTTATTAAGCCCGTTTTGCCTTCTTCTTTCCGATAATTGATGGAACAACATTCACCAGAAGCAGGAATACGGATATTATAACTATAATCAATGTGGACAACGCATTAATCGAAGGATTTACACGCTTTGACATAGTATATACAAGAATAGATATATTCGAAACTCCGTTACCGGTTACAAAGTAAGAGATAACGAAATCATCGAAGGACATTGTAAAAGCAATAAGTGCACCTGAAACAATCCCGGGCATTATCTGCGGTACAATTACCTTAAAAAGTGCCTGTATAGGTGTGGCTCCCAGATCCATTGCCGCATCACAAAGATTAGGGTCCAGTCCCTTAAGTTTCGGTGCTATACTGAGCATTACATATGGAATACAGAACATTATGTGTGCTATGAGCATGGTGCCGAAGCCCTTTTTGACATGAACAGCCGAGAACAGCATAAGAAGTCCTATTGCTGTTACAATATCAGGATTCATCAGAGGCAGATCATTTATCTGCTCGACTATGTTTTTCATTATTTTGTTTGATCTTGAAAGACCGATGGAAGTAAATGTTCCCACAACAGTTGATATTACCGTAGCCAACACGGCTATCAAAATGGTGTACATCATGGCCTGCATCATGTTCGAGTCCTTAAACATTTTTGCATACCACTGAAATGATACTCCCTCAAATCTTGTCAAGGATCTTCCCGCATTAAACGAGAATACAATCGTGTATACAATGGGTGCATAAAAGAAAATGACAAGAAGCACCATATACACATGTGAAAATGCTCTATTCTCTCTTTTCATTTTACGCCCTCTTTTCCATAACTTCTGTTTTATCAACTTTTCTCGTTATGTACATGGAAATCATAATGATGATTACCATAATAAGAGATATTGCACTACCGAAGTTCCAGTCACCGCTTGTAAGGAACTGTGATTCGATAAGGTTACCAACCATTACATACTGTCCGCCGCCGAGAAGCTTCGGTACAAAGAAGCTTGATACTGCGGGAAGGAATACAAGCGTGATTCCGCTTATTACTCCGGGCAGAGACAGGGGTAAAGTAATCCTCATAAAAGCCTTTGTACGGTTTGCTCCAAGATCCGCAGCCGCTTCCAGAAGGCTTCCGTCCATTTTTGTAAGTGCAGTATAAATCTGCAGAATCATAAATGGGAGGAAATTGTAAATCATGCCAAGCACTACCGCAAATTCCGTGTGAAGAAGTGTGGCCTGAATTCCGAATAAGCCAAGGAACTTGTTGATAATACCATCGTCCTGCAGAATTCCCATCCATGCATATGTTCGAACAAGCATGTTAATCCATGTAGGGAAAGTAATAACAAGAACCCAACGCATTTTAAGGCCTTCTGAGCATTTTGCAATATAATATGCCGCAGGATATCCCAATAAAATGCATAAAATGGTTGTTACAAGTGCAACCCTGAGGCTTCGCAAAAGCACCTCAACGAAAACGCTGTCAACAAAGAAGCGTTTAAAGTTATTAAATGTGAAGAGGAAATCCGTAACTGAGTTGCCTTCCTTAGTAAATGCATAAAGAAGAATAAGCAGCATGGGAGCGACAACCATAATGGATATCCACAGCACATATGGATATGTCATCTTTCTGAATTGTTTCATTTACTGCTTCCTCATAATGTGAAGGTCCTCAGGACCAAATTTAAGTCCCACCGACGCACCTACTTCAGCCTTGTCGGTTGTGTCTACTTTGTATTCATATCCCTCTGTTTTGAAGGTTACGTCATAGACACCGGGCTGTATATTCTGGGGATCAAAGTCATATTCAACTTCCGTGATTTCAACAGCGGTCTTCTCTTCCAGATCATAAGCATAAGCATTTGCCCAGATTTTAAGATCTGTATCAAGGATAAGGCTTTCCTGTATTTCATCAACCTTTTTGAAGAAATTAACAGCGTAGATTTCTTCGCCGTACTCTTCGTCTACAACCTTATTAATCTCTGCAACAATTGCATTAACTGTAACTGTAGTTCCGGCACTTGTTGAGAAGGTTACGGGGTATGAGCCCTTCTCCTTCTGTATTTCATGGCGAACCTCATAAATTGAAATACGCTCACTTGTTTCAGGGTTCCATGCCTGAGCATCCGCACGGGAAATAATAAAGTTTTCCGTCAGTTCATCAATATCAAGGATATCAAGATAGAAATCGTTGGCAGACATCATCTCTCCTGCCTCTGAGTTCACAACAGGCTTATCCTCTGAAACTGTCATCTTAACCGTAATTGAGGTACCCTGGCTTGTTTCTACGATGGTTTCATAGTGCACGCCCTTGAAAAGAACAGACTTAACGATGCCACGCAGCTTACCGTTACGAGGTCCCACAATATCAAGATCCTCGGGACGAATAACAACCTCAACAGGCTCATCCTTGGAAAATCCTGCATCAACACAATCGAATACTTTATCCTCAAACTTGACCTTAAAGTCTTCAACCATTATGCCGTCAATAATGTTGCTTTCTCCGATAAAGTTAGCAACAAATCTGTTGGCGGGCTCATTATAAATGTCGGTAGGAGTACCTATCTGCTGAATTTCGCCGTCTTTCATGACAACAATCTTATCAGACATGGTAAGCGCTTCTTCCTGATCGTGTGTAACGAAAATGAATGTAATTCCAACTTCCTGCTGAATTTTCTTAAGTTCTCTCTGCATCTCCTTACGAAGCTTTGCATCAAGGGCGCTTAAGGGCTCATCCAGAAGAAGTACCTTAGGCTCATTAACAAGTGCTCGTGCAATGGCAACTCGCTGCTGCTGACCGCCGGACATTTCGGTAATGCCTCTCTTTGCATAGTCCTCGAGGCCCACAAGTCTGAGCATTCTCATAACCTTCTGGTTGATAATGTCCTTAGGCTCTTTCTTTATGTTAAGTCCGAATGCCACGTTATCAAAAACATTCATATGCGGGAAAAGGGCATATTTCTGAAATACAGTATTCAGGTCTCTTTTATATGGAGGAAGATGAGAAATGTCCTCACCATCCATCAAAACAGTTCCCTCGTCCGGCTCAAGGAAGCCACCGAGAATTCTGAGAAGTGTTGTTTTACCGCAACCCGAAGGACCAAGAAGCGTAACAAATTCGTTCTCATAAATGTCAAGGTTAATTCCCTTCAGTACAAGAGTTCCGTCAAAATTTTTGACAATGTTTTTAAACTGTATAAGTTTTTTCATTATGCCCTCCAATCCCTTGTATCCACAAGTTTAGTCGAGGAAATATTATATATTAGAATTTGTCAAATGTCATTATAAATTTGCTTCTCTTTTATTATTATGTTAAAATATAGAGGTTAGTGTCATTAATAAGTTTATTTTACAGAGGATACAGTTTTTATGAATTACGGGAAAACTGAAGTTAATAGAAAAATACATAAGCTGAAGGATAAGACTCCTCGCTTCAATTCCAAGTTCGGAGTGTCTGCCTTCAGGTTCGGAATCGTTGTTCTGATAGCCATTATTACAATATGCGGCTTTGCCGGCTTTGGAATGCTGAATGGACTTATTTCTTCGTCACCCAGCATTGATAACATAAACGTGGTTCCCGAGGGCTACATTACACGCTTCTACTATTCTGACGGAACTGTTGCCCAGACTCTTGTAGGTGCCGGCGGTAACCGAGAGTACGTTACCATTGACCAGATTCCCGACTACGTTTATAACGCCTTTGTTGCCATTGAGGACGAGCGTTTCTGGGTTCATGACGGTATTGATGTACGTTCCATTTTCCGTGCGGTAAGTGAAGTTATCAAAAAGAGAAATCTCGGCAGTGGTGGTTCAACTCTCACTCAGCAGCTGCTTAAGAACCAGGTCTTTAACGGTGGTAACGAAGAAGGAACAATGTCAAAGCTTGTTCGAAAGGTTCAGGAGCAGTATCTCGCAATCAAGCTTGAGGACACACTCACAAAAATGCAGATTCTTGAGTATTACCTTAACACAATTAACTTTGGTCAAGGTGCC